>DAOMFN010000302.1:0-3562 GCA_035429785.1 Anaeromyxobacteraceae bacterium | reverse complement strand
GAGCCGCGCCCGGGGCCGCACCCGCGGCAGGGGCCGCGGCGCCCTCGGCGCCCGGAACGGCCGCGACCGCAGCCACGACCTCCTCCTTCTCGGGCACGGCGACGTACGCGATCACGTAGTCGGTGGCGTACTTGATCTTCGAGCCCTCGGGGCTCTTCAGCTCGGACACGTGGAGCGAGTGGCCGATCTTGATCGGGGTGACGTCCACCTCGATCTGCACCGGGATGCGCTCGGGGAGCGCCTCGACCGTGACCTCGTGGGTCGAGACCGAGAGGATGCCGCCGTCGGCGACGCCCTCGGCCTTGCCGATGGTGACGACCGGCACCTTCACGAGCACCGGCTTGTCGAGGGCCACCTCGAGGAAGTCGGCGTGGAGGAGCCGGCGGGTCACCGGGTCGACCTGGTAGTCCTTGAAGAGCACCCGCTTCTCGCCGCTCTCCAGCTTCAGCGTGATGAGCGTGTTGCGCTTGTGCGGGGTGGCGATGGCCTTCATCACCGCGGTCGGGTCGACCGACACGGGGGTGGGCTGCGCCTGGAGGCCGTAGACGACGGCGGGGATGAGCCCCTCGGCGCGCAGGCGCCGGGCGGGACCCTTGCCCTTCCCGGGACGGGACTGGGCGGTGACGAGATTCTGGGCAGTATCGGCCATGTGTTCCTCCCACTGGACTCGCCGACCCCGGCGGGGCGCGCACGAGGGGCCGGTGGTGGAAACTCCCCGGCCCTGGGTGAAGTCGACTGAGGGGGCGGCTTTTAGCCGTAAACCCCGGTCGCGTCAAGGGGTTCGGATCAGACGAAGAGGCTCGAGAGCGAGTCGGAGCTCTGGATGCGCCGGATCGCCTCGGCCAGCAGCCGCGCCGAGGTCACCTGCTCGATCTTGGGACAGGCCTGGGCCTGGGCCGACAGCGGGATGGAGTCGGTGACCACCACCCGCTCGATGGGGCTCTTCGTGATCCGCTCCACGGCCGGCCCGGAGAGGACCGCGTGGGTGGCGTAGGCGAAGACCTTGGTGGCGCCCTTCTCCTTGATGGCCGCCGCCGCCTGCGTGAGCGTGCCGGCGGTGTCGATCATGTCGTCGAGCAGGATGGCGACCTTGCCGGAGACGTCGCCGATGACGTTCATGATCTCGGCCACGTTGGGCTTGGTGCGCCGCTTGTCGACGATGCCGAGCGCGCAGCCCATCCGCTTCGAGTACGCCCGCGCGCGCTCCACGCCGCCCGCGTCCGGGGAGACGATGATCAGGTTCTCCGGGTCGGTGAAGATGCGCTTCATGTGCTCGAGCATGATGGGCGCGGCGTAGAGGTGATCGAAGGGGATGTTGAAGAACCCCTGGATCTGCCCGGCGTGCATGTCCATCGAGACCACGCGGGTCACGCCGGCCGCCTCGATGAGGTCGGCGACGAGCTTCGCGGTGATGGGGACGCGCGGCGCCACCTTCCGGTCCTGCCGGGCGTACCCGTAGTAGGGGATCACCGCGCAGATGGAGCCGGCCGAGGAGCGCTTCAGCGCGTCGGCCATGATGAGCAGCTCCATCAGGTTGTGGTTCGCGTTGGGGCTCGTCGACTGGACGATGAAGGTGTCGGTGCCGCGGACGTTCTCGCCGATCTCCACCTGGATCTCGCCGTCGGAGAAGGCGCCCACGCTGGCCGCGGAGAGCTCGCGCCCGAGGTTCTGCACCACCGCCTTGGCCAGCGCCGGGTTCGAGTTGCCGGCGAAGACCTTGTAGAAGTTCGGGTTGCCCATAGGCGGCGCACCATACCCGAGACCGGGAGGGATGTCAGGGGAGCCCGTCGGCGTCCGCCAACGGCGTCCGGGGGGCCGGCCCGCGGGCCAGCTCCCGGTCGTACTCGGAGAGGATCACCCGCTCCATCCGCTCGCGGGTCTCCATGTTGAGCGGGTGGGCGATGTCCTTGAAGGTCCCGTCCTTGCGCCGCTTGGCGGGCATCGCCACGAAGAGGCCGCCGGTGCCCTGGATCACCTTCAGCCCGCGGACCACGAAGCAGTGGTCGAGGGTGATGGTGACGTAGGCCTTCAGCTTCTCCTCCTGGACGGGGAAGACGCGGACCTCGGTGATTTCCATGGAGACGCCCCCCGCATCCGCGCCCGCGTGCGCGCGACGATGACCTCGACCCCTGGTTGCCCGCTCCCCCGCGCCGCGAGGCGGCCCGCTGCCGCCCGAGCGGCCCGCGCACCGGGGAAGACCCCGAACACCGTCGGACCGCTGCCGGACATTATAGGCGCGGCGGCACCGGACTCGGCAAGCCGGGCCCGCAGCACCGCGAGTGCGGGCCGCCGGCGCAGGCACGGGTCCATGAGGTCGTTCTCCGGGTGCGAGGCGGAGGGCTTGCCGCGCCGCGGCATGCGGTCCCCACGGTCGGCGTCGAGCCACGCGTAGGCCTCCCCGGCGCGGATGGCCAGCTCCGGGTCGGACGGGTAGAGGAGGACGAGGTGGCGCGTGGCGAGCGGGACGGGGCGCAGCCGTTCCCCGCGGCCGCCCACCCAGGCGGGTCCCGGACCCAGGAAGAAGGGGACGTCGGAGCCGATGGAGAGGGCCACCTCGGCGAGGAGGCGCCGGTCCCGCACCCGCCACGCCCGGGCCAGGCAGCGCAGCACGGCGGCCGCGTCGGCGCTCCCGCCGCCCAGCCCCGCCACCACCGGGATCCGCTTCACGACGAGGACGTCCACTCCCTCCCTTCGCCCCAGCCGGTCCCGCAGGGCGACGGCGGCGCGCGCCGCCAGGTTCCCCGGACCGTCGAGGTCGGGGCGGCCGGGACACCGGCAGGTCACCGAGCCGGGCCGGGAGCGGACGGTCACCCGGACCTCGTCGGCGAGGTCGAGGGGGGCGAAGAGGCTCAGGATGTCGTGGTACCCGTCGGCGCGCGGCGGACCCACCCGCAGGACGAGGTTCACCTTGGCAGGGGCGGGGCAGGAGAGCCGGATCACCCGTCTCGATTACCACGGCCGGACCCCGGTCCGGGGAGCGCCGGGGACGCCCCGGACGGCGTGCCGCGATCGCCCCCCGGGACTACGCTCCGCGCCCATGCCCCAATCCCCCGAGGGCTCCGCGGCGCGCCGCCGTTCGCCACTGCTCCTGCTCGCCGCGGTGGCGCTCGCCGTGGCCGTCGCCTGGCTGCTCTCCGAGCGCAACGCCCGGCAGTGGTGGATCGTCCCGGAGGACGGCAAGGTGGTGGTGAAGAAGGGGATCCTCTTCGTCACCGGGAAGGCCGCGTTCCAGTCGTCCGACCCGGAGGCGGCGCGGACCTACGCCCCGCTCGTCCCCCCGCCCGGGGTGGCCCTGCCGGCGGAGGCCTCCTTCGACGACCGGGCCGCCCTCGACCAGGCCCTCTTCGAGCTGCTCGCCCGCTGGGCCCGGGACGACGTCCGCTCCCGGCAGCCCGACCGGATGGACCGCGCCCGGGGCCACCTCGAGCGGGCCGAGCGGCTGGCGGGCCTCTCGGCGGCCCAGCGCGAGGAGCTCCGCGCGCTGCGCTCCGAGACCGCCTTCGGCGAGCCGGTGGAGCACCTCCGGCAGGGAGCGGCCGCGCTGCAGCGGGCGCAGGAGTCT
>DAOMFN010000301.1:0-3569 GCA_035429785.1 Anaeromyxobacteraceae bacterium | reverse complement strand
CGGCTCGCGCGTCTGCCGGTCCACCGCCACCGCGACCACCACCACGCCCCGCTCGGCGAGGGCCCGGCGCTCCCGTACCACGTCCTCCCCGACCGCGGCGAGGCCGGCGTCCCGCCCCAGGTGGACCCGCCCCGTCGGCAGGCGGTCGGGCAGGCGCCGCACCCCGGCGTCGGAGAGCTCGAGCACCTCCCCATCGACGAGGACGTGGCGCCGGTCGGGCCCGAGCCCCTCGCCGGCGGCGTGGGCGGAGTGGCGGGCGAGGTGGCGCAGGGCCCCGTGGATGGGGACGAAGTGCTCGGGTCGGGCCGCGCGCAGGAGACGACGCTGCTCGTCCTCCTGGGCGTGCCCGGACGCGTGGAGCGCCCGGAAGTCCTCCCAGAGCACCTCCGCGCCGCGGGCCACGAGGCCGTCCACGGTCCGGCCGATGGCCACCTCGTTCCCGGGGATGAACCGGGAGGAGAGGAGCACCCGGTCGCCCGGACGCACCGGGAGGCCGGTGAGCTCGCCGCGGGCGGCCCGTCCCAGCGCGCTGCGCGGCTCCCCCTGCGTTCCGGTGACGAGCACGCACGTCTCGCGCGGCCGCAGGTCGCGCGCCTCCTCGAGCGACGCGAGCTGGCCGGGGGAGAGGGCGAGGTACCCGAGCGCCTGCCCGAGCCGGACGTTCTCCTCCATCGAGCGGCCGACCGGGACGATGCGCCGGCCGAAGGCCCGCGCGGCGTCGGCCACCTGCTGGATGCGGTGGAGGTGGGAGGCGAAGCAGGCCACCCAGACCCGTCCGCCTGCGCCCTCCATCGCCGCGAGGAGGGCCGGGCCGACGGCCGCCTCGGAGAGGGAGGTCCCGGGCCGATCGGCGTTGGTGGAGTCGGAGAGGAGCAGCCGCACGCCCTCCCTCCCCAGCGCCTCGATGCGGCCGAGGTCGGTGCGGCGCCCGTCGAGCGGCGCGTCGTCGATCTTGAAGTCGCCGGAGTGGTGGACGACGCCCTGCGGGGTCCGCAGCGCCAGCGCGCAGGCGTCGGGAATGGAGTGGGCCACCGGCACGAACTCGGCCTCGAAGGGCGAGCCCTCGCCGGCGCGGACCACGCCGCCGTCCGGCACCTCCCGCAGGTCGGCGCGGACGCCCGCCTCCTCGAGCCGGGGGCGGAGCAGCGCGAGCGCGAACCGCGGCCCGTACACCGGGACCGGGACGTCGCGGAGCAGGAGCGGCAGGGCGCCGATGTGGTCCTCGTGTCCGTGGGTGACGAGCACCGCTCCCACCCGGTCGCGCCGCTCCCGGAGCCAGGAGAGGTCGGGCGAGATCGCCTCCACCCCGAAGGGCTCGGCGGGGAAGAGGAGCCCGCAGTCCACGACCGCGATGCGCTCCTCGCTCTCCAGCACGAGGCAGTTCATGCCGATCTCGCCGAGGCCGCCGAGCGCGGCGATGCGGACCGGGGAGGCCATGGCGGCAATCTACCCGGCCTCCGCCACGACGCGCACGCCCGGCGACCGCGCCCGGGTTATCGTCTGCCCCCGTGCAGGCGCCCGACCCCATCCTCGACCCCCTGAACGAAGCGCAGCGCGAGGCGGTGCTGCACGGGGACGGCCCGCTGCTCGTCCTCGCCGGGGCCGGCTCCGGCAAGACCCGGGTCATCGTCCACCGCATCGCCCACGTCGTCCGGGAGCGGGGCGTCGCCCCCTGGCACGTGCTCGCCGTCACCTTCACCAACAAGGCGGCGGGCGAGATGCGGGAGCGGCTCTCCGACCTCCTCGGCCTCGAGGCGGGGGAGGCCTGGGTGCAGACGTTCCACGCCTTCGGGGCCCGCTTCCTGCGCCGCGAGGCGGCCCGGGCCGGTCTCCCGCCCGCCTTCGCCATCTACGACGACGACGACCAGAAGCGGCTCGTGAAGCGGATCCTCTCCGACATGGGGATCGCCGACGACGGCCGGTTCGGCCCCCGGGAGGTCCTCTCCCGCATCGACCGCTGGAAGAACCTGGGCCACTCCCCGTCGTCGGTGCGCTTCGAGGAGCACGACGTGGAGACCGAGCGGAGCCTGGAGGCCTGGCGCCGCTACGAGAGGGCGCTGGCCCGCGCCGGCGCGGTGGACTTCGGCGACCTCCTGCTCCGCCCGGCCCAGATGCTCGAGGCGGACGCGGAGCTGCGCGCCCGCTGGTCCACCCGCTTCCGGCACGTCCTCGTCGACGAGTTCCAGGACACGAACCCCGCCCAGTACCGGCTGCTCCGGCTCCTCTGCGGGGAGCGCCGGAACGTCTGCGTGGTGGGCGACGACGACCAGGCCATCTACCGCTGGCGCGGCGCCGACGTCGGCAACATCCTCGACTTCGACAAGGACTTCCCCGGCACGCGGGTGGTGAAGCTGGAGCAGAACTACCGCTCCACCGGCAACGTCCTCGAGGCCGCCCATGCGGTGATCTCGCGGGCGGCGCGGCGGCGGGAGAAGAAGCTCTGGACGACGCGGGAGGCGGGGGCGCCGCTCGTCCTGCTCGTGGCGCAGGACGAGCACGAGGAGGCCGACCGCATCGCCGCGGCGGTGGAGTCGGAGCGGCGGCGCGGCACCCGCGGCGACGAGATCGCCGTCCTGTACCGCGTGAACGCGCAGTCGCGGCCGGTCGAGGCCGCGCTGCGGGCGGCCCGCGTGCCCTACGTCATCGTCCGGGGCACGAGCTTCTACGAGCGGGCGGAGGTCCGGGACGCCGCGGCCTGGCTGCGGCTGGCCCTGAACCCCGCGTCCGACCTCGACCTGCTCCGGGTGGTGAACCGGCCGGCCCGCGGCATCGGCGAGAAGACCGTGGAGCGGCTCCAGGCCTTCGCCGCCACGCAGGCGATCCCCCTCGTCGAGGCGGTGGCCCGGCGCGACGAGATCGACGATCTGAAGACCGCCGCGCGCCGCAACCTCGGGGAGCTCCACGCGGTGGTGGAGTCGCTCCACCGGGACGTCCCGGGGATGGAGGCCGGGACCGCCGTGCAGGAGGCCCTCGGGCGGAGCGGGCTCCTCGAGCGGCTGCGGGCCGAGGGCACCGACGAGGCCGCCGACAAGGCCGAGAACCTGCTCGAGCTCGTGGCCGCGGCCCGGGAGTTCGACGAGGCCCGGGCGCAGGAACGCCCCTCCCGCGACCCGGACGAGCCGGTCCCCCCGCCGCTCGCCCGGTTCCTCGAGCAGATCGCCCTCATCGGCGAGGCCGACGCGCCCACGCCGGAAGGGCGGGTGGCGCTCATGACGCTCCACGCCGCGAAGGGGCTCGAGTTCGAGGCCGTCTTCCTCTGCGGCATGGAGGAGGGGATGCTGCCCTACGAGCGCCCCTGGCGGCGCGACGTGGACGGCGGCGAGCGGCTGGCCGAGCTCGACGAGGAGCGGCGCCTCTGCTACGTCGGCATGACCCGCGCCCGGTCCCGCCTCGTGCTCTCGCTCGCCCGCCGGCGCATGTCGTACGGGGAGAACGGCCCGAGCTGGCGGGAGCGGGAGCCCTCCCGGTTCCTCGGCGACCTGCCCCCCGAGCTCTTCGGCCGGCCGTCGCGCGCGCCCGCCCGGCCGGCGCCCTCGGCCCCGGTGGTGCGCCGCCACCCCGGAGCGCTG
>DAOMFN010000300.1:0-3570 GCA_035429785.1 Anaeromyxobacteraceae bacterium | reverse complement strand
GCCAGCTCGCGCAGCTTCCGCGCCTTCTCCTCGACGAGGCGGGCCGCGTGGTCCCCCTCCTCCCCGGTGTTGAAGCGGCCGAGGCCGAAGCGCAGCGAGGAGTGGGCGAGGTCGTCCGGCACGCCCATCGCCCGGAGCACGTAGGAGGGCTCGAGCGACGCCGACGTGCAGGCCGAGCCGGAGGAGACGGCCACGTCGCGCATGGCGATCATGAGCGCCTCCCCCTCCACGCCGGCGAAGGAGACGTTCAGGTTCCCGGGCAGCCTCCGCTCGAGGCTCCCGTTCACCGTGACCCGGTCGAGCCCGGCCTGGATGGCCGTCCGCAGCCGCTCGCGGAGCGCGAGGAGCCGCGGCGCCTCGGCGGGCATCTCCTCCCGCGCCAGCTCGGCCGCCTTGCCGAAGCCGACGATGCCGGGGACGTTCAGCGTGCCGGAGCGGTAGCCCCGCTCGTGCCCGCCGCCGTCGATCTGCGGCAGCAGCCGCGCCCGCGGGCGCCGCCGGACGTACAGGGCCCCCACGCCCTTCGGCCCGTACATCTTGTGCGCCGACAGGGAGACGAGGTCGGCGTTCGACGACTCGACGTCGAACGGGATGCGGCCGAGCGACTGGACCGCGTCGGTGTGGAAGAGCACGCCCCGCTCGCGCGTGATGCGCCCGATCGCCTCCACCGGCTGGATGGTGCCGACCTCGTTGTTCGCGTGCATCACCGAGACGAGCACCGTGTCGGGGCGGATGGCGGCCCGCACCGCCTCCGGGTCGACGATGCCCTCCCCGTCCACCGGCACCACCGTGACCTCGAACCCCTCCCGCGCGAGCGCCGCCATCGAGTCGAGCACCGCCTTGTGCTCGATGGCGGTGGTGACGAGGTGGCGCCCCTTCCCGGCGTGGAAGCGCGCGACCCCCTTCACGGCCAGGTTGTCCGACTCGGTGGCCCCGCTCGTCCAGACGATCTCCCGCGCCGTGGCCCCGACGAGCCGCGCCACCCGGTCCCGGGCCTCCTCGACCGCCTCCTCCGCCTTCCACCCGAAGGAATGGCTCCTCGAGGCGGCGTTGCCGAAGTGCTCCGTGAAGTACGGGAGCATGGCCTCGACGACGCGCGGGTCGACCGGCGTCGTGGAGTGACAGTCCATGTAGATGGGAATCCTCACGTCCTGGGCTGTCTCCAACGGGAATGGATCCGGGGGTGGTTGCGTTCGGCCTCCGGGTTCTATAAGGGTGGGCCCGGGCGGGTCAAGGACGAGCACTCGCCCAAACCCCCGTCGAGACGGCAGTTTTTCTTCCCCCCGGGGATGGTTATCTTCAAGGGACGCATGCGGATCCTGACCCGAATCCTGGTGGCCGGCCTCACCTTCGCGGCCGTGGCGTGGCTCCCCGACCTGCTCGCGGCGGGGCCGACCGGCGCGACGACCGACCTCGGCCTCGGCAACCTGCTCGCCGAGGGCTCCTGGCTCGCCTACGCCGTCGCCTTCGGCGGCGGGGTGCTGACGAGCCTCACCCCCTGCGTCTACCCGCTCATCCCCATCACCGTCTCGATCTTCGGCGCCCGCGAGGCCTCCTCCCGGAAGCACGCCATGGCGCTCTCGGCCCTCTACGTGCTCGGCATCGCCCTCATGTACTCCGCGCTCGGCGTCGGGGCAGCGCTCACCGGCAAGGCCTTCGGCAGCGTCATGCAGAACCCGCTCGTCATCGGCGGGGTGGCGCTCGTCTTCGCCGTGATGGCCGCCTCCATGTTCGGCGCGTTCGAGCTGCAGCTGCCGGCGTCGTGGCAGGCGCGCCTCTCCGGCGTGGGCGGCGCGGGCTACCTGGGCGCGCTCGGCATGGGGCTCGTCTCCGGCGTCGTGGCCGCCCCGTGCACCGGGCCGGTGCTCGCGGCGACGCTGGCCTTCGTGGCCACGAAGGGCTCGGTGGCCTTCGGCGTGGGCATCATGTTCGCCTACGCGCTGGGCCTCGGCCTCCTCTTCTTCCTCATCGGCGCGTTCTCGGTGTCGCTGCCCAAGAGCGGCCCCTGGATGGACACGGTGAAGAGCGTCTTCGGCGTGGCGCTCCTCGCCGCCGCCGGCGTCTTCCTGAAGGACGTCGTCCCCTCGCTCGTTCCGCTCTTCCACGCCTCGCGGGCCGCCGCCCTCGCCGCGGCGGGCGTGGCCGGGGCCGGCGTGCTCCTCGGGGCCTTCAGCGGGTCGTTCCACGGGCCGGCCCTCCACAAGGTGGCGAAGGGGCTCGGCGTGGCGCTCGTGGTGGGCGGGATCGTCTACGCCTCGGGCGCCGCCTCGGCCCGCGCCCGCGCGCAGGGCGACCGGCTGGCCTGGCAGTTCCACCAGGACGAGACGGCGGCCATCGCTCAGGCCCGCGCCGAGGGGCGCCCGGTCATCATCGACTTCTGGGCCGACTGGTGCGCCGCCTGCAAGGAGCTCGACAAGATCGCCTGGGCCGACCCGCGCGTGCAGGCCGCCGCCGGGCGCTTCGTGACGCTCAAGATGGACGGCAGCCACGACTCCGACGAGTTCCAGAAGGTCTTCGAGAAGTACCAGGTGCTGGGGATGCCCACCGTCGTCTTCATCGACTCGAGCGGACGCGAGGTGCCCCAGCGCATCGTGGGCGCCATCGACGCGGACGAGATGCTGAAGTACCTGGAGTCGGTCGACAAGACCTGCAGCGCCGCCATCGCCTGCGTGGCGCGCTGGTGACCTAGAAGACGCGCCAGGTGAGGAGCGCCACGAGCTCGGCCTGGAGCGTGTCGTCGACGCCCGGGATGGCCGCGCTCCCCGTCGCCCACCGAGACCAGAGGCCGGCGCGGGCGCCCACGGTGAGGTCCTTCGACACCGGCGCCTCGTAGGCCACCGCGAGCCGCGGCGCGAAGGCCACCCCCATGCCCCGCTGCCAGGCCCACGTGAGCCCCAGGTCGGCCATCACGCTCACGAGCCCCGGGCCGACGTTCGCGGTCCAGGCCGCGCCCGGCGCGAGGACGAGCCCCAGGTTGGGCTCGTTCCCGGAGTGGAGCCAGGTCCCGCCGAAGTTGAACCACGGGCCGGCCGTGAGCCGGAAGCCGGCCCGGCTCGAGGCGTCGCCGGCGAGCTCGCTCCGCCAGAGGAAGCCGAGCACCATCTCGCCGGTGGTCCAGGACGCCCCCACCACCGCGCCCAGGTCGTTCCGGTCGTCCACGCCCTGCGCGTAGGTCATGGAGATCGACGGGTAGCCGACCTCCACCTCCCAGGCCGCGCCCCCCGCCCCGAGCGCCCCGGCGCCGGTGACGGTGATCGGCGGAGGCGAGGCGGGGGCTGCGGCGAGCAGCGCGGCGACGAGGGCGGGGACGGGCGTCATGGGGCACGCATCCTAGCCGCTCCGATAGCCGTTGACACCGGGCCACCCGCCCCGCTAATGAGGGGCCCACCTCCGCCCAGGTGGCGAAACTGGTAGACGCACTAGATTCAGGGTCTAGCGGCTGAAAGGCCATGGAGGTTCGAGTCCTCTCCTGGGCACCATGATCTCCCGAGGGCGGCGTGTCGCGAGACTCGCCGCCCTCCCCTTTTCCGCTCCCCTCCCTCCTCCGCTCCCACCGCCGCCGCACCGCCG
>DAOMFN010000299.1:0-3577 GCA_035429785.1 Anaeromyxobacteraceae bacterium | reverse complement strand
GGGTCGCCCTCCAGGATCGACGCGGCCAGCACCACGGCGTCGAGCGCGGACCCGCCCGCGCGGAGGAGGTCCCAGGCGGCCTGCGCCGCGCGGGCCACGCCCTCGCGGCGGGGCGCGTCGGGCCCCAGCCCGGATGTCCCGGAGTCGTCGAGCGCGCCGGCGCCTCCGTGCACGGCGATGGCGGGAAGGGAAGGGGTGCTCATGGGCGCGGGAGACTAACCGCCCCGGCGCGCCGCGCAAGGCGCATCTCGCCCGCGGCTGCGCTTCCCACCTTGACGGGTCCGCCGCGGGGTTCCTATGGTCTCGTTCGCCCTCGTCGGGCAATCCCAAGGAGAAGTCCCCATGTCCGGACGCGAAGTGGTCATCGCAGGCGCCGCGCGCACCCCCATCGGCTCGTTCCTCGGCAGTCTCGCGGCCGTCCCGGCGCCCCGGCTGGGAGCCATCGCCATCCGGGCGGCGCTCCAGCGCGCCGGCGTCGATCCGTCCGCGGTCGACGAGGTCATCATGGGCAACGTGCTCCAGGCCGGCGAGGGGCAGGCCCCGGCCCGCCAGGCGGCCCGGTTCGCCGGCATCCCCGACGGGACGCCGGCCTGGACGCTCAACAAGGTCTGCGGCTCGGGGCTCAAGGCCGTCATCAGCGCGGCCCAGGCCATCGCCCTCGGGGACGCCGACGTGATCGTCGCGGGCGGCATGGAGTCGATGTCCAACGTCCCCTACTACGACCTGAAGCAGCGCACCGGTGCGCGCATGGGCAACGTGTCCCTCGTGGACGGCATGGTCTACGACGGCCTCACCGACGCCTACGACGGCACGCACATGGGCATCGCGGCCGAGGCCACCGCCGAGCGCTTCTCCATCACGCGGGCGGCCCAGGATGCCTTCGCCACCGAGTCCACCCGGCGCGCCATCGAGGCGCAGAAGGGCGGCCGGTTCTCGAGGGAGATCGTCCCGGTCGAGATCGAGGGGAAGAAGGGCGAGAAGACGGTGGTCTCCGAGGACGAGGGGCCGAAGGGGGCGCGCCCGGAGAAGATCCCGACGCTGAAGCCGGTCTTCAAGAAGGACGGCACGGTCACCGCCGCCAACGCCTCGTCCATCAACGACGGCGCCGCGGCGGTCGTGCTCATGAGCGCCGAGCGCGCCCGGAAGGAGGGGCGCCCGATCCTGGCGCGGCTGGTGGCCTGGGGCGGGGCGGCCCGCGCCCCGGTGGAGTTCACCATCGCACCGGCCGACGCGGTGAAGAAGGTCCTCGCGAAGGCCGGGCTCGCCGCGAAGGACGTGGACCTCTGGGAGCTGAACGAGGCCTTCGCGGTGGTCTCGCTCGCGAACATGCAGCTCATCGGGCTCGACCCGGCCACCGTGGACGTGAACGGCGGCGCCGTCTGCCTCGGTCACCCCATCGGGGCCTCGGGCACCCGCATCCTGGTCACGCTGATCCACGCCATGGAGGACCGCAAGGCCCGCCGGGGCATGGCCAGCCTCTGCATCGGCGGCGGCGAGGCCGTGGCGCTGCTCGTGGAGCGTCCATGAACAAGGTCTTCCCCAGCGCGGACGCGGCGGTGGCCGACGTCCCCGACGGCGCGACGCTCCTCGTGGGCGGGTTCGGCCTCTGCGGCAACCCGGAGAACCTCATCACCGCGCTGCACCGCAAGGCGGTGAAGGACCTCACCATCGTCTCCAACAACTGCGGGACCACCGAGGAGGGGCTGGGCGTGCTGCTCCAGTCCCGGCAGATCCGGAAGATGGTCTCGTCGTACGTGGGCGAGAACAAGGTCTTCGAGAAGCAGTACCTGTCGGGCGAGCTCGAGGTGGAGCTCGTCCCCCAGGGGACGCTCGCCGAGCGGATCCGCGCCGGCGGGGCCGGCATCGCCGGGTTCTACACCGCCACGGGGGTGGGCACGGTGGTCGCGGACGGCAAGGAGGTGCGCCGCTTCGGCGGACGCGACTACCTGCTCGAGCTCCCCATCCGCGGCGACTTCGCGCTCGTGCACGCCTGGAAGGCCGACACCTGGGGCAACCTCGTCTTCCGGAAGACGGCGGCCAACTTCAACCCGATGATGTGCGCGGCCGCGAAGGTGTGCATCGTCGAGGCCGAGCACATCGTCCCGGTGGGCGAGCTCGACCCGAACCAGGTCCACGTCCCCTCCATCTACGTGAAGCGCATCGTGCAGGCCGCCGGGCTCCGGAAGCCCATCGAGCGGCGCACGGTCCGCCCGCGAGCGAGCTAGGCCATGGCACTCACCCGGGAGCAGATCGCGAAGCGCGTGGCCAGGGAGCTGCAGGACGGGTTCTACGTGAACCTGGGCATCGGGATGCCCACGCTCGTCTCCAACTTCGTCCCCGCGGGCGTCGAGGTGGTGCTCCAGAGCGAGAACGGGATGCTCGGGATCGGGCCGTACCCCTGGGAGGGCGAGGAGGACCCCGACCTCATCAACGCCGGGAAGGAGACGGTGAGCGAGATCCCCGGCACCGCCTACTTCTCGTCGGCCGAGTCCTTCGCCATGATCCGGGGCGGCCACATCGACCTCGCCATCCTCGGCGCGCTCGAGGTCTCGGAGAAGGGCGACCTCGCGAACTGGCTCGTCCCCGGGAAGATGGTGAAGGGGATGGGGGGCGGCATGGATCTCGTCGCCGGCGCGAGGCGGGTCATCGTGATGATGGAGCACGCCAACAAGGAGGGGAAGCCCAAGGTCCTCCGCGAGTGCAGCCTTCCCATCACCGGGCGCGGGTGCGTGTCGGCGGTGTGCACCGACCTCGCGTGGATCGAGGTGACGCCCGGCGGCCTCCTCCTGCGCGAGCTCGCGCCGGGGGTCACCGTGGAGCAGGTGCAGGCCCTCACCGAGCCTCGGCTCCTGCTCGCTCCCGACCTCCGCACGATGCAGACCTGAGGCGGGCCGTGGCGCGCCCCCTCCTCACCTTCACGAGCGACTTCGGGGCCGGCTCGGGCTACCCGGCGCAGATGAAGGGGGAGGTGCTGCGGCGCCTCCCGGACGCGACGCTCGTCGACATCTCCCACGAGGTCCCGCACTTCGACGTGCTCGCCGGGGCGCTGCTCCTCGAGGCGTGCGTGCCGCGCTTCCCGGAGGCGGCGGTGCACGTCGCCGTCGTCGACCCCGGGGTGGGGACGTCCCGGCGTCCCCTCTGCGTGGTGGACGGTGCGGGGCGGCGCCTGCTGGGCCCCGACAACGGGCTCTTCACGCCGTTCCTGGACGGGGGGGCGCGATGCTTCGTGCTCTCCGATCCCGCGGTGCTCCCGCCCGATCCGAGCCCCACGTTCCACGGCCGGGACCTGTTCGCGCCGGCGGCGGCGTGGGTCGCAGCCGGCGGCGCCCCGGCCCGGCTGGGCCCCGCGGTCGGGGACCCGGTCCGGCTCGACTGGCCCCGGGCCGAGGCGAGAGAGGGGGCCCTCGCCGGGACCTGCCTCGTGGCCGACCCGTTCGGGAACCTCGTGACGAGCATCCGGGCCGACGACGCCGCGGGGCGCGCCCTGGTCTCGGTCGAGGTCGCGGGCCGTCCGGCGCGGCCGGTGACCACCTTCGGCGGGGGAGGGCCCGGGGGGCGCGTCGCCCACTGGGGCCGG
>DAOMFN010000298.1:0-3584 GCA_035429785.1 Anaeromyxobacteraceae bacterium | reverse complement strand
ACCCGCGACGCGGTCCGCGGCGCCGGGGCCGTCACCGCGGCGGCGCTCGTGCTCACGACCCGCAACGCACGCGACGCCGCCGACGCGCTCCGCTCCCGGGGGTTCGGGTGATCCTCGAGCTCCTCGGCGCCGGCGTGGACGTGGACGGGCGGCCCGTCCTGCGCGAGCTCTCCTTCGGGCTGGCCCGCGGCGAGCGCGCGGTGATCCTCGGCGTGAACGGCTGCGGCAAGACCACGCTGCTCCGGCTGCTCGACGGGCTCGTCGACCCGTCCGCCGGCGAGGTGCGCTTCGCCGGCGAGCGGCTCGACGCCCGCGCCCTCTCGGCGCCCGCCTTCCGGCGGCGCTTCCGCGGGTCGGTGGCGCTCCTCTTCCAGAACGTCGACGCCATGCTCTTCAACCCCACGGTGGCCGACGAGATCGCCTTCGGCCCGCGGCAGCTCGGCCTCGCGGATCCGGAGGGGCGCGTGGAGCGGTGGGCCGACGTCTTCGAGCTCCGGCCCCTCCTCGCCCGGGCTCCCTTCGAGCTCTCCGGTGGCGAGAAGAAGCGTGTGGCGCTCGCCGCGCTCCTCGCCACCGACCCCGAGGTCCTGCTCCTCGACGAGCCCACCGCCAATCTCGACCCGGCCTGGGGCGGGCGCCTCGTGGACCTGCTGGCCGCCCGGAAGGACATGACCGTCCTCTCCGCCACCCACAACCTCACGGTGGCCGAGGAGCTGGGCGGGCGGGCCATCCTGCTCGGCCGGGACCGGCCCGGCCTCCTCTTCGACGGGGAGACCGGCGCGCTGCTGCGCGATCCCATGCTGCTCGTCCGCAGCGGGCTCGCCCACCGGCACCGCCACTCCCACGGCGGCGCCGACCACGAGCATTTCCACGTCCACGACGTGGAGTGACGACGCACCCGTCGGGGTCATCGCGCCGCGCCGGGCGGGCGGCTAGGTCCCGGGCCATGAACCTGCGCGTCCTCGCGGCCTGTGCCGGCGCCCTCCTCCTTCCCGCCTGCAGCGGGGACTCGTCGCCCACCGGCGTCGTGCGCCTTCTCGCGTCCGTGACCGGCGGCACCCCGGTGGACCTCTCCATCGACGGGGTCGTGGTGGTCGGGGGGATCTCCTCCCCGGGCAGCTCCGGATACGAGCCGGTGGCGGCAGGAGTCCATCCGGTGGCCGCACTCTCCGCCGGCACGTCGACGCCCCTCGCCCAGGTGAGCCTTCCCGTCGCCGCAGGCGAGGTGATCACCGTGCTCGCGTCCGGCGTCCCGGGCGGGTCCCCGGCGCCGTCCGCCACGGTCTTCCTCGACGACGACTCGCCGCCGTCGAGCGGCTTCGCTCGCCTCCGGGTGATCCACGGGGCGGCGGGCGTGGCCTCCCTGACCCTGGAGGCTGCGCTCGCCCCGGAGGGCGCGGGCGCCGCGGTGACCCCCACCGCCTTCGTCGCCTACCGGACCGGCGAGTACCTGGTCGAGGTCCCCGCCGGGCGCTACGCGCTCCTCGTCTCCGACGCGGCGACGCTCGCTCCGTTGGCCAGCTTCCCCACCGGCGCGCTGGCCGCCGGGAGCGTGACCACGGCGCTCCTCGCCGACCCGGCGCCGGGGGCCCTGGTGCCGATCCGGGTGGCCTACTTCCGCGACCTTCCCTGACCATCAGCCCGGTCGAGCCCCCCACAAAACCGGCAGCGGTCCGGCGTCCCGGCGCTATTCTCCCGGCCGAGGAGGCCATCATGGGCAACGGGAAGCTGGTGGTGTTCGAGGGCGTGTACGGGTCGGGCAAGCTCATCGTCGAGGTCGTGAACCGCCTGCGCGAGAGCCTCGTGTCGAAGGGCGTCGAGGTCTACGAGATCGACAGCCCCGACACCGGCCGCGCCCGGGTGATGGGAGCCGGCGACCTCGACACGAGCTGGCGCTACGGGGTCTTCGAGGCCGACTTCTTCTTCGAGCTGGCGGGGCGCGCACGCGTCGCCTCGGTGGTCCGCGACGAGCTCGCCCGCGGCAAGACCGTGCTGTGCAAGAACTTCACGCTCGCGTCGGTGGTGCACGCGCGGCTGGCCGGGCACGACTGGGTGGGGGAGGAGCTGAACGTCCTCGAGTCCCGGGCGCGCGGCATCCCGTTCGGCCGGGCGGTCACGCCCGACCTCACCATCTTCGTGGACGTCCGGCCCGAGGTGGCCGAGGGGCAGCTCGGCGGCCGGCTCGCCGAGTTCTTCCCGCGGGGGACGCTGGAGCGGCAGCGGGAGTTCTACCTGCAGGAGCTCGCGCGGCTGCCCGCCGGGCGCGCCAAGGTCATCGCCGCCGGATCCCCGGACGGCGTGTTCGAGGAGAGCCTCCAGGCCATCCGCGCCCTCGGCTAGCCCCCCGACCCGGCCGGCGCCAGGTTCGCCGGCTTGCCCGTGCACTCGTAGTCGACGCGAAGGCCGTAGGGGGCGCCGGCCGAGCTCATCGGATCGCCCATGGGCCCGGGAGCGCCGGGAGGCGTCACCCCCGGCGGGCGCCCCGTCGCCTGCCCCGGCTCCTGCACCTGTGCGACCACCCGGAACGAGCCGCCGCAGTGGGACTTCATGAGCTCGTTGGCGCTGTCCCAGGCCTTGTCGTTGTTGGCCGAGAGCATGATCGAGCCGCCGTCGGGCCGGGTGCCGATGCGCTCGGCGCGCCCCGGCGCGGACGCGCAGGAGATGAGTGCGAGCGAGGCGAGGAGGGCGACCGGCGTGAGGGTGCGTGGCATGCACCACGGGTATCACGCCGCGGCGCCGCACGGCGAGGGCGCGACCGGGGGGTGACCCCATTGCGCCGCGGGGCCCGGCTGGCGCATCATCCCCCGCGGAGGTCCCCATGGACGCAGCCACCCTGAACGGCCACCTCGAGAAGCACCTGCGCGTCGCCACCTTCCCGCTGGGCATCCGCCCGCTGCGACCGGGGGAGCCGTTCCCGAAGAAGGCCCGCCGGCCGCTCGCCCAGATGGGCGTGAAGGTCGCCATCTGCCAGGCCCTCGGCCTCGCCCGCCGCTACGGCTGGACCATGGGCTTCGGCGGCGAGGACCTCTCCTGTCCCATCGCCAAGGCCGTCTTTGGCTTCGAGGAGCGGAACGACTACTACGCCTCCGGCGCGCTCGCCGATGGGATGTACGCCTCCTGCCGGGAGGCCGGGGCCCGCTTCGAGGACGCCCTCGCCAAGTACGACGTCGGGGAGATCGCGGGAATCGTGGCGGGGCCGCTGGGACGCATCGACTTCGAGCCGGAGACGGTCCTGGTCTACGGGAACTCGGCGCAGGTGCTCCGGCTCCTCAACGCCTGCCTGTTCGAGAAGGGGGGCTCGCTGAAGGGCGAGTTCTCCGGCCGTGGTGACTGCTCCGACATCATCATCCGGACCGGGAAGTCGGGCGAGCCCCAGGTGATCCTTCCCTGCTACGGCGACCGCATCTTCGGCATGACCGCCGACGACGAGATGGCGTTCACCTTCCCCTTCCGGATGGCCGAGCAGGTCGTGAAGGGGCTCGACGGCACCCACGCCGGCGGCGTGCGCTACCCGGTCCCGGTGTTCCTCCGGTACCAGGCCGACTTCCCGAAGAGCTACCAGGAGCTCGAGGCGCTCTGGGAGA
>DAOMFN010000297.1:0-3594 GCA_035429785.1 Anaeromyxobacteraceae bacterium | reverse complement strand
GGCCTGCTCGCCTACCACGCCGGGAAGACCTTCCTTCCCCACGACGCGGCGGTGGGGTTCGCCATGAAGATCACCGGATGCCGGTTCGAGCGCAACTCGGCGCTGGAGGGCGGTGCGATCTACGCGTTCGGAAAGGCGAGACTGACGATCTCCGACACCGTGTTCGAGGAGAACACCGCCCGTTACGGGGGCGCCCTCCTGGATCGCGAGGGGGACCGGACGTCCTGCACCCGCTGCACCTTCCGCCGGAACCGCGCGGAGGTGGACGGGGGTGCGGCGTACGCCGACTACGGAACGCACCAGAGCTTCGTCGACACGCTCTTCGCCGACAACGTCGCCGGGCACGAGGCAGGCGCCGTCTACGTCATCAGCCGCGCGTCGCAGCTCGAGGCGACGCAGGTCACGATCCAGCGGGGCCGGTTCACCGGCAACCAGGCGCCGGCGGCGGCCAACCTCGTGAACCTGGACGGGAGCGTGGTCCAGCTGGTGGGGACCGACCTGCCGGCAGCGACGGTCGCCGGAACGGTGACCATCACCGGAGGTTGAGGTGCCCGCGGCGGCGCCGGCGGGAAGCGCCGGCCGCCGTCAGAACGCCCAGCCCACCTGGGCCACCGCCGAGCGCGCCCCCAGGGGGGCCCACTCCACGAGCAGGTCGATGCCGAGCGGGAGGCTGGCCGCCGCGCCGATGGCCACCTGCCAGTGGTTCACGTCGGTGCCGGTGACCGACGCGCCCTCGAGGTTCCACCACACCGGTCCGCCGAAGACCTTGGCCCCCAGGTAGGGCGCCACCACGCCGGCGATGGGCCAGCCGGCCGACGCCGAGAGCCCCGCGTCGACCGAGGTGAGCGCCGCACGGGTGCCGTCCGGGGCCACGGTGTCGACGCCGCTCGCCGCCAGGCTCCCCGACACCGCCAGGAACGGCCAGGGTCCGCGCGCGTCGAGCGCCATCCAGGTCGCGCCGAACCGCACGAGCCAGCCCGGGTCCATGGCGTACTGGACGCCGTTCGCGTCCAGGCTGCCGGAGATCACCGCGCCCGCCCCGGCGGAGACGCTCCAGTCCCGCCCGAGGTTGCGCGTGAGCGACGCCGCCACGCTGCGCTGGACGAAGGGCGCGTCGACGCCGGAGAAGCGCAGCGTGGAGGCGAGCCAGCCGAACGACCCGGCCACGCGCCACGCGGGCGCGGCCGGTGCGGGGGAACCGGGCTCCCGCGGGCCGTCGTCGTCGCAGATGCTCCTCGCAGTCGCCGTGGGACCCACGGGCGCGGAGACACCTCAACCGAGGGCGCGGTCGGGCCAGGCGAGCGTGGCGGCCAGCGCCGCGGCGAGCGCGGCGACGCGAAGCAGGGGGCGAGCCATCCCTACTTCACCAGGATCTGCGCCTTGATGAGGTCGGCGACGAGCGCGGACTGGAGCGACTGGGCGGCGTCCTGCGCGCTCTGGATGTTGAAGGTGTTGGAGCTGCCGCTCCAGACCAGCGCCTCGGGGTTGGTGCGCGCCGTGTAGACGTTGGTCTCGGCGATGACGTTCGTGTCCTCGGCGATGTAGCCCGGGGAGTAGACCGCGCCGTAGCCGTAGCCGTAGTAGCCGTACCAGCCGCCGTAGTACGGCGCGGGCGGCACGTAGGCCACCGTCGGCGGGACGTACTCGGTCGTGGTCTGCTTGGTCATGCGCTGGACGATGACGAGGTCGACGTTGTTGTCCGCCACGTACTGCGCGACCTTCTCCTTGTCGAGCTGGCCGGGCGGGAACACGCTGGAGGCGGTGGCGGCCTGGAACCCCTTGTTGACGAGCGCCTGGGCCAGCGCGTTCTCGAAGGCCACCCGGTACATGTCGTTCGGCATCACCGCGATGACGAACACCCGGTTCACCGGCTGCGGCCGGTAGTTCGGGTCGCGCCAGGTCTGGACCAGGTTCGTCGTGGCGCAGCCGGAGAGGGCGAGCGCGGCGAGCACGGGTGCGGCGGCACGGAGCACGTTCTTCATGGAGATCCCTTTCTCGGGACGGCCCGGGGGACCCGGGCGGGGTTCGAGAGCGCGCCAATCCTAACCGACGCCGGGCCCGGCCCGCCCGGAAAAGGCGGGGCGGGCGGTCAGGGGACGGCGCAGGAGAGGAGGTTCACCTCGAGTGGCCCGTTCCAGAGGCGGTGGGTCCACTCCGGCCGGATTCCCAGGCTGCGCTCGAGGAGCGGGTTGCCGGAGAGCAGGAGGAGCCGCCATCCGTGGAAGCGGAGGAACGCCTCGCCGAGACCCCGGTAGAACCCGGCCAGCTGCAGCGACTGGCCGCCCAGCCGCTCGCCGTAGGGCGGGTTGGCGCAGATCGTCCCGGCGTCCCCGAAGGGCTCGATCGACCGGGCGTCGGCCCGGTCGAATGCGACGTCTCCCTCCACGCCGGCCTGCCGTGCGTTCCAGCGGGCCGACTCGAGAGCCTCCTCGTCGCGGTCGGAGGCCCGGATGGGCGCCGGGGCGCGGGGGAGCGCCTGGCCCCGCGCCTCCTCCTTCAACCGGTCCCAGGCCGACTGCCACTCGCCGCGGTAGCGCGGCCAGCGCTGGAACCCGAAGGCCCGGCGCAGCCCCGGGGCGATGCGGCGGGCGGCGAGCGCGTGCTCCACCGCCAGCGTCCCCGAGCCGCACATCGGATCGAGGAAGGGCGCGTCCGCGGCGACGCGGCCGAGCGCCAGGATGGACGCGGCGAGCGTCTCCTTGAGCGGCGCCTCGCCCACGCGGGTGCGCCAGCCGCGCCGGTGCAGGGGCTCGCCGGACACGTCGAGCGAGAGCTCGGCCTGCCCGCGGGAGAGGTGCACGACGATGCGCACGTCCGGGTCCCTCGGGTCCACGTCGGGCCGGGCCCCGAGCCGGTCGCGGAGCGAGTCCACCACGCCGTCCTTCACCTTGAGCGCGACGAACCCGGTGTGGGTGAGCCCGGGGGCGGTCCCGGTCGCGTCCACCGCCAGCGTCGTCCTCTCGGTGAGCCACTCCGACCAGTCGACGCCCCGCACGCCCTCGTAGAGCGCCGCCGCGTCCGGCGCCGGGAAGGCGGCGAGGGGGGCCAGGATCCGCATGGCCGTGCGGGACCAGAGGCAGGCCCGCATGGCGTCCTCCATGCGCCCCTCGAAGGAGACCGCGCCGCGGGAGCCCCGGGCGTGCCGGAGCCCCAGCGCCACCAGCTCCTTGCGCACCGCGCCCTCCGTGCCCCGGGCGCAGGTGGCGACGAGCCTCACGCCGCCGACTCCGCCGCACCCCAGGTGGCGGCCCGCCACCCGTCCTTCCCGGAACGCTTGGCCCGGTACATGAGCTCGTCGGCCCGCAGGATCATCTCGTCCACGGAGGCCGGCGGGCGGATGAAGGTGGCCACGCCGATGCTGAAGGTGACGTTCCAGCCCCCGGCGGCGAGGGCCTCCCGCAGACGCACCCGCAGCCGGTCGGCGAGCGCCGACGCGCCCGCCTCGTCCACGTCCGGGAGGAGCACGCCGAACTCGTCCCCGCCGAGGCGGGCCACCGTGTCGTGGCCGCGCACGGCGTCGCGGAGCGTGGCACCCACGGTGGCGAGCACGGCATCGCCGGCCACGTGCCCGAGCTGGTCGTTGACCGTCTTGAA
>DAOMFN010000296.1:0-3599 GCA_035429785.1 Anaeromyxobacteraceae bacterium | reverse complement strand
CCTTCCGGGCGTTCAGGCCCGGGGGCAGCGCCGCCCGCAGCAGCTCGCCGGGCGGGCAGAGGTAGTAGTCCTCGGCCCAGCGCAGGAGGCGCAGGAGCGGCGGGGTGAAGGGGGGGAACGGATCGAGCACCCCGGCGACGTCGCGCAGCTCCACGCCCGGGGGCGGCGCGGTGGGGAGCCCGACCACGTAGCCCGTGGCCCGCGGGCTCCGGCCGAAGGGGACCGCCACGCGGCTCCCCAGGCCGACCTCGTGGGCCAGCCGGGTGGGGACGCGGTAGGTGAAGGTGCCGCGGACCGCGGCGGCGACGGCGACCTCGACGAGCACGGGGGGCGGAGTCTACCACCCGGGTCCGCGACCTAGCGGACCAGGGACTTCAGGTACTCGAGCAGCGGCTCGCGCAGGTCGGGGCGCTCGAGCGCGAAGGCGATGTTCGCCTTCAGGAACCCGAACCGGTCCCCGGCGTCGTAGCGCTCCCCCTCGAACCGGTACCCGAGCAGCCCTTCGTCGCGGGCCAGCACCGCCAGCGCGTCGGTGAGCTGGATCTCCCCGCCCACCCCCGGCTTCACCTTCTCCAGGATGGGGAAGATCGACGGCGGCAGGACGTAGCGGCCGATGACGGCGAGCCGCGAGGGCGCGTCCGCCTTCGGCTTCTCCACGAGCCGCTCGATGCGGATGGTGCGGTCGTCGAGGAACGGGCCGGCGGCGATGCCGTACATGTGCGTCTCCGACGGCGCCACCTCCATCAGCGCGATGGTGCCCTTGCCGTGGCGCGCCGAGCAGTCGGCGAGCTGCTTCGCTGCCGGGACCCTCGCGTCGATGATGTCGTCGCCCAGCATGACCACGAAGGGCTCGTCCCCCACGAGCGCCTTCGCGCACAGCACCGCGTGCCCCAGGCCGAGCGGCTCCTGCTGGCGCACCGTGACCACGTTGGCCATCTTCGCGATGGCCCGCATCTGGTCGCGGAGCGCGTCCTTGCCGGAGCGGGAGAGGTGGGCCTCCAGCTCCGGGGCGATGTCGAAGTGGTCGACGATGGAGTCCTTGCCGCGGGCGCAGACCAGGATGACCTCCTCCACGCCGGCGGCGACCGCCTCCTCCACGATGTACTGGATCGTGGGCCGGTCGACGATGGGGAGCAGTTCCTTCGGCACCGCCTTCGTGGCGGGGAGGAAGCGGGTGCCGAGGCCCGCGGCGGGGATGACGGCCTTGCGGATCTTCGCCATGGACGACGACTCTAGCCGCGCCGGACCGCGCCTGGGAAGTCCCTCCTTGCCGGGCGATCGACCGGTGATATCGTGCGCCGGTGCGCCGACTCCTCGTCCTCTCCCTCGCAATCCTCGCGCTCCCCGCCGCGGCCCAGGAGGGCGCGCTTCCGCCCACGCCCACCAACTTCGTCTACGCCCGCTCGCTCGGCGTGGGCGCCTACCGGGCGGTGGCGGCGGACAACGACGCCATCTTCTACAACCCGGCGGCGATGGCGGCCCTGAAGCGCTTCACGGTGAACCTGGGCGGCCTCATGTACCGCGTGGGCGCCGACACCGACGGGACGATGTTCGGCGGCTCGGTGGTCGACTCGGTCTCGTCGCCGGTCGCGGCCGGCTTCTCCTACAACTACGTCACGACGCTGGGCTACTCCACGCGCGGCGCGTTCGGTGGCATGCTGAACATGGCGTTCGCCTTCCCCGTCGGCGACAACCTCTTCCTCGGCGCCACGGGGACCTACCTCAACCTCTACGCCGACGCGGGCTCGATCAGCGCCGTCACCGTGACCGCGGGCGCGCTGGCCCGCTTCGGCAAGTGGTTCTCGGGGAGCTTCGTCGGCTACAACCTCATCAACACCTTCCACCCGAACATGCTGCCGCTCGGCATGGGCGCCGGCGTGGCGGTGGGCCCGCAGGACACCTTCCGCATCGTGGGCGACTGGTCGCGCGAGTACGGCGCCGACGACGTGCACGCCGACAAGTGGGCGCTGGGCGCGGAGGTCTTCCTCTTCGACGTGGCGGCCTTCCGGGGCGGGTGGCTCTACGACGCCGGATCGAACTCCCAGTGGTGGTCGGTGGGGGCGGGGTTCGTCTACTCCGGGTTCGGCGCCGACTTCGCCTACCGGCAGAGCTTCGGGGGCACGACCTTCCGGACGCTCGCCGCGATGATCAAGTTCGCCGTCCCGGGGACGTGACCGGCAGCACCACCGGCGCGCCGGTGGCCCCGTTCTCCCCGCGCCAGACCGGCACCCCCCAGACCTCCCGGACCCGCTCCGCGGTGAGCACGTCGCGCGGCGGGCCGTCGGCCACCACCCGGCCCCCGGAGAGGACCACGATCCGGTCGGCCGACTCGCCGGCCAGGTTCAGGTCGTGGAGCACCGCCACCACGCACAGGCCGGCCCCCGCCGCCACACGCGCCATCTCCATGGCCGCCACCTGGTGGGCGAGGTCGAGGAAGGCGGTGGGCTCGTCGAGGAGGAGCACCCGCGGCTCCTGGGCCAGCGCCCGCGCGAAGAAGACGCGCCGCCGCTCGCCGCCGGAGAGGGCGTCGAGCCTCCGCTCGGCGAGGGGGAGCAGGTCGCAGGCCCGCAGCGCCCCCTCGACCGCACCGTGGTCGAACGGCCCCGGGACGGCGAGCAGCCCCTGGTGCGGGGCCCGCCCCATCATCACCGCCTCGCGCACGGTGAAAGGCCAGGGCGCGCGGGGCTCCTGAGGCACGAGCGCGCAGATGCGGGCGAAGGCCCGGCGCGGGGCGGCATGGGCCTCGAGGCCGCCCACGCGCACCCGCCCCGACGAGGGGGCGAGGAGGCCGGCGGCCAGCCGGAGGAGCGTGCTCTTCCCGGCGCCGTTCGGCCCGAGGAGCGCCACCAGCTCGCCCGCACGGGCAGTGAAGGAGACGCGGTCGAGGGCGTGGCGCGCGCCGTAGGAGAAGGAGACCGCCTCGGCCTCGACGAGCGGGGTGCCGGCCGGGAGGATGACCGGCGCGACCTTCACCGGGCCTCCAGGTCGCCGAAGCCGAGCAGGCGCCGCGCGTTGCCGCGGTAGAGCCGCTCCAGCGCCTCGCGCGGGAGGCCCAGGCCGGAGACCGGGGGATCGCCGGCCACCGGACCGGGGATGGCGGTCTCGAGCGTCTCGTAGAAGCGCCAGGTCGTGTCGAAGTAGCGCAGCACCTGCTCGGTCGAGCGCACCGGCGGCCCGGAGCCGATGACGAGCGCACGGAGCTCCGGGCGCGGCCCCTGCATCCAGGCGAGGTCGGTCCCGAGGAGGAAGCGGTCCGATCGCGCCACGAGCAGCTCGCGCATCGCCTCGGGGTGGCGGGCCATCTCCGGGATGGCCCCGGCGGTCCCGACGAGGAGGTTGGGGAGCCGGTCGAGGAGCCGCGAGAGCTCCCCCGGGTCGCCGCCGAGCCCGGCCATCTGGAGGGCCACGAAGGGGACGGTGGGATTCCGCTCCACGGCCCGGACCATGGCCGCGCGGGGATCCGGCCCGGTGCCGGCGTGCACCGCCACCGGCAGCTCGAGCCCCCGCACCGCCTCCCAGATCGGCGCCAGCCCGGGGTGGTCGAGCGGCACCGGCGCCTCGCCGGGCGCGCCCAGCCGCTCCGGGACGTGCAGCCCGCG
>DAOMFN010000295.1:0-3604 GCA_035429785.1 Anaeromyxobacteraceae bacterium | reverse complement strand
GGCTCCAACCCAAGAGAGGGTATGGGAAGCCGCGTTCTACCCGATGGAGGGCGACTTGTCGAGCGAATCGGCTTGACATCGCCCCCCGGTCGGGGGCCCCGGCTACGGCGCCGGGGCGGGAGCCGTCGGGGCGTCGGCCTCGGGGGCCTTCTTCTTCTTGCCCACCGAGATCGTGATCTCCCGCTCCGGCAGGTTCACCGACACGCCCACGTAGGAGAACATGGCGAGGAGCGTGGCCAGCATGAGCAGCCCCGCCGAGATCTGGTAGGCGAGCTGGTAGGAGCCGGTGGCGTCGGCGATCTTCCCGGCCAGGATGGGCCCGAACACGCCGCCCACGCCCCAGGCCGTGAAGAGGATGCCGTAGTTGAGCCCCAGGTTCTTCGTGCCCCAGCGGTCGGCCGCGGTGGCCGGGAAGAGCGAGAGGCAGGCGCCGTAGCTGAAGCCCACGACCGCCGAGCCCACGATGAACCCGGTGAAGGTGGTGAAGCCGGAGAAGAAGATCATGTTCGAGGCCTGCAGGAGGAACACCGAGACGAGCGTCACGGTGCGCCCGATGCGGTCCGACACCACCCCGGCCACGATGCGCCCGGCGGCGTTGAAGACGGCGAGCAGGGCCACGAACACGAAGCCGGTCTGGATGGCGCCGGCCGACTGCGCGGCCACGATCTTGGCGAGGTGGCCGATGATCATGAGGCCGGCGGTGGCGCCGAAGGCGTACTGGAACCAGAGCAGCCAGAAGTCGGCGGTGCGGATCATCTGCTGCCAGGCGACGTCGGCCCCGGCCGCCTTGGCCGCGGCCGACCCGGGCGCGGCGACGTTGAGCGGCTTCGCCGGGTTCACGATGAACTGGGAGAGGAGCAGCGTCACCACGAGGAAGGCGATCCCGAGCACGCGGAAGGAGAAGGCCACGCCGTACGTCCCGAGCAGCCACTTCGAGAGCGGGGCGATGTAGACCGGGGCGAGGCCGAAGCCCGCGACCACGAGCCCGGTGATGAGCCCCTTCTTCTGCGGCGGGAACCACTTCACCGCCGCCGGCGTGGCCGCGGCGTAGCCCAGGCCGAACCCGGTGCCGGCGAGGAGCCCGAAGCCCAGCGTGGCCGGCCAGGAGGCCCCGGGCGTGGAGAAGCTCGCCACGACGAGGCCGATGCCGGTGAGGACCGCGCCCACGCTGGCGATGATCCGGGGCCCGAGCTTGTCCTGGAGGCGGCCCGCCGGGACCATCATGAACGCGAAGCAGGCGATGGCGATGGTGTAGGGCAGCGTGGCCTGGGTCCGGGTCCAGCCGAAGCCGCCCTTGGCCACGGGCTCCGTGAGCTGCTTCGAGAAGATCGACCACGCGTAGAGGATGCCGAGCGCCAGGTTCAGCCCGACGCCCGCCAGCGTGACGATCCAGCCCTTCTTCGACGACGATCCCATCCCGACCTCCGGCGCACCCGGCCCGGTGCGCGGCAGACCATAGCCGACCCGGCGGGTGTCGCCGTGATCGAGCGCAATTGTCCAGCCGTCGTCCGGGGCGGTGCGCGGAAGGGGGACCCCAGATCGGTTCGCGCCGAGGGGAGGGGGTGGTTATGGAGCCGGCTGGTCGACAACGACCCAAGGAGGAGGCGCCATGAACCGCACGCAGCTCGCCCTCTCGGCCGCCGTCCGCATCGCCCTCGTCGGCGCGACGGCCTTCACGCTGTTCTCCGCCGTCCAGGTGCTGGGCGGCCCGGCCCGCCACCCGGGGCTCCACGACGTCCAGGTGCTGCTCGTGGCCGACGTCCCGCAGGGCGCGCTGCCGCCCGGCCATCCGCCCCTCGACGGGTGCCCGAACCTCCCGCCCGGCCACCCGCCCATCATGAGCGAGCTGCCCCCGGGCCACCCGCCGGTGAACGTGGACCGGCTGCCGGCGGGCCACCCGCCGGTGGACGGCACGCGGCCCGCTCCGGTGATCTTCCCGCAGGAAGGCACGTCGTCCATCTAGGAGCTCGCCGAGGGGCTAGAGTGGGGGCGTGGGCCGACCCCACCACATCCTCCTCGTCCCGGGGTTCTTCGGCTTCGCCAACCTCGGCGACTTCACCTACTTCGGCCACGTCCGGAACTTCCTCGCCGAGACCGGCCCCGCCCTCGGCATCGACGGCGAGGTGCGGGTGGCGCGCACCGAGCCCACGGCCTCCCTGACCCGGCGGGCGGCGCTCCTCTGCGAGGCCCTCTCCGAGCTCCTCGACGAGTCGCCCGGCCGGGTGACGCTGGTCGGCCACTCCAGCGGCGGCCTCGACGCCCGGCTGCTCGTCACCCCCGGCGCGACGCTCCCCACCGCCGCCGACGTGGAGCGCTGCGCCCGTGCGGTGCGGTCGGTGGTGACGGTGTCCACCCCGCACCGCGGCACCCCGCTCGCCGGCTACTTCGGAGGCATGCTCGGCCAGCAGTTCCTGCGGCTGCTCTCGCTGGTCTCGATCCAGACGCTCCGCACCGGGCGCATCCCCATCTCGGCCGGCCTCCGGATCCTGCGGCTGCTCCGCAACCCGCGGTCGCGCCCCTCCGGAGCCGTGGACCAGATCTTCCTCGAGCTCCTCGGCGACTTCGAGGGAGAGCGGCGCCGCGCCGTCGAGGACTTCCTGGAGGGGGTGCGCAGCGACCAGGGGCTCGTGTCCCAGATCTCGCCGGCGGGCATGGAGGTCTTCAACGCCTCCACGCAGGACCGGCCCGGGCTCCGCTACGGCTCGGTGGTCACGCGGGCACGGGCGCCGGGGCTCCGCTCCCTGTGGACCGCCGGGCTCGACCCGTCGCACCCGGTGACCCACGCCCTCTTCGTGGCCCTCTACCGGCTCTCCTCGGGGTCGCCGGAGGGGTCGATGCCGCGCATCAGCCGGGAGCAGGCCGCCGTGCTCCGCCGCGCCTACGGGCGCATCCCCGACGCGGCCGCCAACGACGGCATCGTGCCCACGCTGTCCCAGATCCACGGCGAGCTCCTCGCCGCGGCCTGGGCCGACCACCACGACATCCTCGGCCACTACGACCAGCCCACCCACGTCCCTCCCCACTTCGACTGGATGGCGTCCGGGACCGGTTTCGACCTCGACGGGTTCCGCTCCGCGTGGCGCAAGGTGGCGATCTTCGCCGGGACGATCTAGGTCGTTGCAAACACCCCCCCGCGCTCCTAGGTCAGGGGCCTCCCCAACGTCCACGTCCACGGAGGACCGCATGGCCCGCACCCGCACCTACGCCGCACAGACCCCGAAGAGCCCGCTCGCCCCCTGGGAGATCGACCGCCGCCCGGTCGGCCCGCGCGACGTCGCCATCGAGATCGACTTCTGCGGCATCTGCCACTCCGACATCCACCAGGCCCGCGACGAGTGGGGGAACTCGATCTTCCCGATGGTCCCCGGCCACGAGATCGTGGGGCGGGTCACCGCGGTGGGCGCGGACGTGAAGCGCTTCAAGAAGGGGGACCGCGTGGGCGTCGGCTGCATGGTCGACTCCTGCCGCACCTGCCCGTCCTGCCAGAAGGACCTGGAGCAGTTCTGCGTGAAGGGCTCGGCCTTCACCTACAACGGCACCGAGATGGATCGGAAGACGCCCACCTACGGCGGCTACTCCACCGACGTCGTCGTGGACGAGAAGT
>DAOMFN010000294.1:0-3611 GCA_035429785.1 Anaeromyxobacteraceae bacterium | reverse complement strand
GGTCCACTTCGAACCGGTCGCGCGGTTGCGCGACCACCGGCTCGTCGGGCTGACCGCGAGCCTGCACTGGCGCTCGGCGGCACACGGGCTGCTGGGCCCCGGCATCATCGGCCCGGTCGCGATCGAGGGCAGCCTGATCGCCGCCACCACGGGCGCCCTGTTCGACGGGATCCTCACCGCGCTGCGCGACGCCGATGACGTCGCGACCGAGCGCGCCAGCACCCGCACCCGCTGCGGCCGCCCCGAAGAAGGTCCGCACGCACGAGGCGCAGGAGTGCTTCGACCTCGCCGTGTCGGCGGTCTCGATGGGCGAGATCTCCACCGCCATCGGGCTCCTCCGGCGGGCCCTCCAGATGTCGCCCCGGGACCCGGAGATCTCCGCCCTCCTGGGACAGCTCGCGTTCCGCGACCGGCAGGTCCCCAAGCAGTAGTCTCGTGGCCCGATGCCCACGCTCCCCATCGACGCCGGCTGGCGGCGCGCCTGGTCCGACGCCGGCTTCCGCCTCCGCCTCGCCCTCACCCCGCCGGCCCTGGTGGGGACGCTCGCGGCGCTCGCGGCGCTCGTGAAATGGGTGGAGACCCGCCCCGGGGTGGTGCTGCCGGACCCGGTGCTGGCGTTGCTCCCCGCGCGGGACGCGACCTGGCCGATCTTCACCCTGATCTACGTGGGCATCCTGCTCGCGGTGTTCCTCCTCGCGCGGTCCCCGGTCCGCCTCCTCCTCGGCGTGCAGGCGTACGTGGTCATGGCGCTCCTCCGGATCCTGGTGATGTGGGCCACCCCCCTCGACCCCCCGGCGGGGATGATCGTCCTCGAGGACCCGCTCGTGCAGGTCTTCGGGGGCGCCGCCCGGCCGCTCACGCGGGACCTCTTCTTCTCGGGGCACACCTCGACGATGTTCCTGCTCTTCCTGGCCGTCCCGGGACGCCCCGCCAAGGCCTTCTTCCTCGCCTGTACCGCCGGGGTCGGGTCGCTCGTGCTCCTCCAGCACGTCCACTACGCGGTCGACGTCCTGGCGGCCCCCCCCTTCGCATACGCCGCCTGGCGCCTCGCGCGGACCACCTGGCAACTTGCGGACTGACCGGGGTTCCGGTTCAATCCTCGTCGAGGACCCCGGGCGCATGCCGACACCCCACGATCGCATCCCGAATTCGCATCCCGCCGCACCCGCGACCGAGTCCGTCGCGGGCGGCGCCACCCGCACCGGGGGCGCACCGGCCGTCCACGTGCTCGTCGTCGACGACGAACGGGTGGTGCGCCGGGCGCTGCAGCGCATCCTGGAGCGGGACGGCAACCGCGTGACCCTCGCCGAGTGCGGCGAGCAGGCGCTCGAGGCCTACCGGCAGGGGGCGACGGGCATCGACGTGGTCATCCTCGACGTGATGATGCCCGACGTGGACGGTCGCGAGGTGCTGCGCCGCATGCGGGAGGTGAACCCGGGCGTCCGGGTCATCCTCTCCTCCGGGTTCACCGCCGAGAGCGACCCCTCGCTCACCGTCGAGGGCACCTGGCTCCTCCAGAAGCCCTACACCCCCGACCAGGTCCGCGCGGCCATCGCGCAGGCGCTCGCCGGCGCGAAATAGGGTCCGCGGGCGCACGTAGGAGGCGGGACCCCAGGAGGTCCTGCATGCGCCCCGTCCACGTCCTCGCCGCCGCGCTCGCCCTGCCGCTCCTCGCCCTGTCCCCGGCGCCCGCCCGGGCCGGCGGCCATTGCGACGTGGAGGTCGGGCCCCGCGATCGGGTCTCGAAGGGGGAGACGCTCGTCATCCGCGACGGCGACCGGGTGGAGAGCGCGGTGGCGCTCCACGGCGACCTCGTGGTGGAGGGGGGCGCGGTGGTCGAGAAGGCGGTGGCGGTGGGTGGCTCGGTCACGGTCCGCTCCGGCGGCCGGGTGACGGGGGACGCGGTGGCGGTGGGCGGCGACGTCGTCGTCGAGAGCGACGGGCGGGTCGGGCACGACGCCGTGTCGCTGGGAGGGCAGGTGAAGGAGTCCTCCGGCGCGGTGGTGCGCGGCAGCGTGGTGGGGCTCGCCGTCCAGGGCGGCAAGTCCACCCTGGCCCGGGAGATCCTGAAGGGCATCGCCTCCCTCGAGGAGTGCCGGGTGGTCGAGAAGGGTGCGCCGGCGAGGTAGGGTCCGGTTACAATCCGCCGCCCATGAGCACACCCAGCGGCGGGCGGCGGCAGTTCGCGAGCGACAACTACGCAGGCATCTGTCCGGAGGCCTGGGAGGCGATGGCCCGGGCCAACTCCGGGCACGCGCAGTCCTACGGCGACGACGCCTGGACGGCCCGCGCCGCCGACCTGCTCCGCGAGCTCTTCGAGACCGACTGCGAGGTCTTCTTCGTCTTCAACGGCACCGCCGCCAACTCGCTGGCGCTGGCCTCGATGTGCCAGAGCTACCACTCCATCGTCTGCAGCGAGGTGGCCCACGTCGAGACCGACGAGTGCGGGGCCCCCGAGTTCTTCTCCAACGGCACGAAGGTCCTCACCGCCGCCGGCAAGGAGGGGAAGATCGACCCGGCCGCGGTGGAGTGGGCGGTGCGGCGCCGGACCGACATCCACTACCCCAAGCCGCGCGTGGTGAGCCTCACCCAGGCCACCGAGCTCGGGACGGTCTACGGGCCCGACGAGCTGAAGGCCATCTGGGCGCGGGCGAAGTCGCACGACCTGCGCATCCACATGGACGGGGCCCGCTTCGCGAACGCGGTGGCCTCCCTCGGCTGCGCCCCCAAGGAGATCACCTGGCAGGCCGGCGTGGACGTGCTCTGCTTCGGCGGCACGAAGAACGGCATGGCGGTGGGGGAGGCGGTGGTCTTCTTCGACCGCGCGCTGGCCCGCGAGTTCGACTACCGGTGCAAGCAGGCCGGGCAGCTCTCGTCCAAGATGCGGTTCCTCGCCGCCCCCTGGGTGGGCATGCTGGAGGGCGGGGCATGGCTCCGGAACGGCCGGCGCGCCAACGAGATGGCCGCGCTCCTGCACGAGCTCGTGCGCGGCATCCCGGGCGTCGAGGTCCGCCACCCGCGCCAGGCCAACAGCGTCTTCCTGGGGCTGCGCCCGGAGGTCCGGGACGCGATGCACGCGCGCGGCTGGCACTTCTACGACTTCATCGGCTGGGGAGGCGCCCGGCTCATGTGCTCCTGGGACACCACCGAGGAGGACGTCCGCTCCTTCGCCCGGGACCTGTCGGAGGTCTCGGGAGCGGCCGCCGCTCGCTGATCCCCGCGCCCGGTCGCCGGGGGCCGCTCAGCCCCTGCGCGTCCAGGCCGCGGCGGTGAAGCCGTCGGTGCCGTGGCGGTGGGGGAGGAGCCGGAGGATCCCGTCCGGGTCCGAGAGGCCGGGGAGCGCGTCCGACGGCGTGAACTCCGGGTGCTCCGCCGAGAAGGCCCGGGCCACTCCCTCGCCCTCCTCCGGACGGAAGGTGCAGGTGGCGTGGACCAGCCGTCCCCCGGGGCGGACGTGGAGCGCCGCGCGGCGGAGGATGCGGAGCTGCAGGTCGGGCAACGTCGCGAAGGTGGCCGGGTCGATGCGGAAGCGGAGGTCGGGCCCGCGCCGCAGGGCGCCCAGCTCCGAGCACGGCGCGTCGACGAGGACCCGGTCGACGAGGAGGCCGGCC
>DAOMFN010000293.1:0-3621 GCA_035429785.1 Anaeromyxobacteraceae bacterium | reverse complement strand
CTGGACGGTCACCGTCGCGGCGGGGGCCGGGGGGGCGGCGGCCGGCTGCGGCTGCGCCGCGGCCTGCGCGAGGAGGAGCGCTGCGAGGATGCTCACCGGTTCCATGGGACCTCCGCCGGGCGGCGGGGGCGCGCCCCTGCGCGTCGGCCGTCCGGATTGCGAATGACTATTCGCGCGACGAGATACTCCGTTCGCGACCGGGGCGCAAGCGGATCCTCGGGCCGGAGGCGAAGGGGCTGCCCGCGACCACGAAGCGCCAGGGGCGGAGCGCCCAGGCCCCGGCGTAGTCGACCCCGATGCGGGGCGTCCGGACGATCGGCCCCGGGGGCCCTGCGCCCTCCTCCACCCAGATCGGGCCGTCCGACAGGTCGAGACCGCCGTGGCGCCCGGTCTCGACCCCGAGCGCCCGGCAGAGGTTCCCCGGCCCGCGGGGGGCGTGGAGGCAGCCCTCGACGGGCTCCCCGGCCCGGAGGAGCACGGCGGCGGGGAACCCCTCCGGCCCGGTGACCAGGTTCAGGCAGTGGTGGACCCCGTACACCCGGTAGACGTAGGTGCGCCCCGGCGGCCCGAACATGGGGGCCACCCGCTCCGTCGCGCCGAACCGCGCGTGGGAGGCCCGGTCCCGGGGGCCGTGGTAGGCCTCGGTCTCGACGATCCGGACCGCCCGGCGCACCCGGCCGTCCTGGTGGACGAGCACCGTGCCGAGCAGCTCCCGGGCCACCGTGCGCGTGTCCCGCGCGAAGAAGTCCCGGGGCAGGCGTGCTCCCATGGGGGTCCGACCGTAACGAGGCGGCGCGACGGCCGCAATCGCGCTAGATGTTCCCGGTGCGCCGCGCCAAGATCGTCTGCACGCTGGGTCCCGCCAGCGACTCCTCCGACGTCGTCCTGAACCTCCTCGAGCAGGGGATGGACGTCGCCCGCCTCAACTTCTCCCACGGCACCCACGAGGATCACGCCCGGTCGATCGACCGCATCCGGGCCGCCTCGCGCCAGCTCGTCCGCCCGGTGGCCATCCTCCAGGACCTCCAGGGGCCCAAGATCCGCACCGGCCCGCTGCACGCCGGGCAGGCCGGGGTCCCGCTCGTGGCCGGCGACAGCATCGTCATCACCACCGAGAAGGAGATCCTGGGCGACGCCCGGATGGTCTCCACCACCTACCCGTACCTCGCAGAGGACGTGCGCCCCGGCGACCGCCTCCTCATCGACGACGGCCTCCTCGAGCTCAAGGTCACGGCCACCGACGGCGTCCGGGTCACCGCCGAGGTGATCGAGGGGGGCCGGCTGAAGGAGCACAAGGGCATCAACCTCCCCGGCGTGGCCCTGCGCGTGGGCGCCCTGTCCGAGAAGGACCGGGCCGACCTCCGCTTCGGCGCCGAGCGCGGCGTGGACCTCGTGGCGCTCTCCTTCGTGCGCAGCGCCTCCGACGTCGAGGAGGCGCGGGAGGTGCTGCGGTCCCTGGGGCGGGCGGTGCCCCTCATCGCCAAGATCGAGAAGCCGGAGGCGCTCGAGAACATCGACGAGATCGCGCTGGCGGCCGACGGGCTCATGGTGGCCCGCGGCGACCTCGGCGTGGAGGTCCCCGCCGAGCGGGTGCCGTCGCTGCAGAAGTCGATCGTCGAGAAGGGCAACCAGCTCGGCAAGCCGGTGATCATCGCCACCCAGATGCTCGACTCGATGATCCAGCACCCCCGCCCCACCCGCGCCGAGGCCAACGACGTCGCCAACGCCGTCTGGGACGGCGCCGACGCGGTGATGCTCTCCGGCGAGACCGCCAGCGGCCGCTTCCCCATCCTGGCCGTCCAGACGATGGACCGCATCGTCCGGGAGGCCGAGCGGAACGCCTTCCTGGCCCGCCGCCACGTGGTCGAGCCGCCGCCTCCCCCGGTGCCGGTGAACGACGTCATCGCGTCCGCCGCGGTGCGCGCCGCCCTCGACGCCGGCGCCCGCTGCATCGCCTGCTTCACGGTGGGTGGAACGACCGCGCGGCTGCTCAGCCGCTACCGCCCCCACGTCCCCATCGTGGCCTTCTCCCCCGAGCAGCCCATCCGGCGCAGGATGGCGCTCTACTGGGGCGTCCTCCCGCGCATCATGGAGCCGGTGCGCGATCCCGACTCCATGGCCCGCACGGTCTCCGACCGGCTGGTGGCCGACGGCCTGGCCGGCCCGGGCGACCGGGTGATCCTGGTCTACGGGTCTCCCCTCGGCGAGCCGGGGCACACGAACTCCATCCGCCTCCACCAGATCCCGCTCGAGCCGCCCGCCGGCAAGCGCTACCGGGTGCCCATCTAGCCGCGGCGCCGGCCGCCTGGAGCCGTCCATGGACATCCCCGCCCTGCAGCAGGCCCTCGCCGAGCAGCGACTCGACGGCTGGCTCCTCTACGACTTCCACGGCCAGAACCCGACCGCGCTCGGCGTCCTGGGGCTCGGCGGCCACATGCTGACCCGGCGCTTCGCCTACCTGGTCCCGGCCCGCGGCGAGCCGCGCCTGCTCGTCCACGCCATCGAGCGGGGCTCCTTCCCGGGGCACGTCCCCGGCATCCGGGAGAGCTACGCCTCCTGGCAGTCGTTCCGGGCCGGGCTCGAGCGGATGCTCGCACCGCTTCCCGGCCGGCGGCTCGCCATGGAGTACTTCCCGATGGCCGGCATCCCCTACCTCTCGCGCGTGGACGCCGGCACCATCGAGCTCGTGCGCTCGATGGGCGTGGAGGTGGTCTCCTCCGCGGAGCTCGTGCAGCAGTTCCTCTGCCGCTTCGACGACCGGCAGATCGAGGCCCACGCCCGGGCCTGCCGCGCCATCGACGCCGCCAAGGACGAGGCCTTCGAGCGGGTGGGCGACGCGCACCGCCGCGGGCAGGAGCCCATGGAGCACGAGATCCAGGACTTCCTCATGGGGCGGTTCGCGGCGCAGGGGCTCCTCACCGACCACCCGCCCATCGTGGCCGTGAACGGACACGCCGGGGACCCGCACTACGTGCCCTCGAAGGAGCGCCCCACCCCCATCCGCCGCGGCGACCTGCTCCTCGTCGACCTCTGGGCGAAGGAGGCGCGCCCCGACGACCCCTACGCCGACATCACCTGGATGGCCTTCTGCGGCGACCGCCCGCCTCCCAGGGTCGAGGAGATCTTCCGCGTCGTGGCCGGGGCGCGGGACGCGGGGTTCAAGCGCGTGCACGACGCCTGGAGGGCCGGCGAGCGGCTGGAGGGCTGGCAGGTCGACCGCGTGGTCCGCGACCACGTCGCCGAGCGTGGATACGGCGACCGGTTCGTCCACCGCACCGGCCACTCCATCGGGTTCGCCTCCCCGCACGGCGACGGGGCCAACATGGACGACCTCGAGACCCACGACACCCGCGTGCTGCTCGAGCGCACCGCCTTCTCCATCGAGCCCGGCGTCTACCTCCCGGAGGAGGGCATGGGCTGCCGCCTCGAGATCGACGTGGTCCTCGCGCCGTCCGGCCCGCGCATCTTCTCGAAGCTCCAGGAGGAGCTGGTGCGCATCGCATGAGCGAGGCGCTCCCGGGCATGCCACCGCCCCCGCCGCCGGCCCGGGCCCGGCCGGCCGCGGCGGTGGTGCTCTGGCGCGACGGGCCGGAAGGGCGCGAGGTCTTCTGGGTCCGCCGC
>DAOMFN010000292.1:1733-3636 GCA_035429785.1 Anaeromyxobacteraceae bacterium | reverse complement strand
GTGCCGTCCTCGTGGAGCACGAAGGAGTTCACGTCGTCCTCGACCTGGGCGCGGAGCTCGCCGAGCACGAGCCGCCGCGCCTCGGCGTCGGTGACCGGGAAGAAGAGCTCGTAGCGCCGGTCGAAGTTGCGGGGCATGGCGTCGAGGCTGCCGGCGAAGACCAGCCAGCGTCCCCGGTTGCGGAACGCGGCCACCCGGGCGTGCTCGAGGAAGCGCCCCACCACGCTCTTCGCGTTCACGCCGGGTGCGACCTCGGTGAGGGTGGTGCGGGCGATGACGTCGACGCGCGCCCCGGCCTTCGCCGCTGCCCGGAGCGCCTCCTGCACCTGGCGGTCGGTGACGTGGTTGAACTTCAGGATGACGTGGCCCCGCGGATGGGATTCGGCCCGGATGTGGGAGATGAGGAGGCGCCGGATGGCGTTCCCGGTGCGCAGCTGCCCCATGCGCGGCTCGTGCCCCTTCTCGAGCGCGTCGAAGAACCGCTTCACGTCGCGGGTGAGCCGGGCGTCGGCGGTGAAGAGGGAGAAGTCGGTGTAGAGGCGGGCGTTGCGGGTGTTGTAGTTGCCCGTGCCGAGGTGGGCGAACTCCCGGCGGCCGCGCCGGACCCAGATGGCCTTGGCGTGCACCTTGCGCGGCGGCAGCGGCAGCACGCGCACCCCGGAGTTCTGGAAGCGCAGGCCCCATTCCAGGTTCTGCAGCTCGTCGAAGCGGGCGCGCGCCTCGAGGAGCACCGCCACGTCCTTGCCGGCCCGCGCCGCGTCGATGAGCGACTCGGCGAGCACGTTGTCGTCCCCCACCCGGTAGAGCGTGGCCCGGACCGCGGTGACCTCCGGGTCGCGGGCGGCGGCCCGGGCGAAGTCCTCCACCGCGTCGTACCCGTGGTACGGGTGGAAGAGCAGCTGGTCCCGCCGGGCGATGCGGGAGAAGGGGTCCTTCGAGAAGCCGGGGACCATCCAGGCCCGCAGCGCCGGGAACTTGAGCCGGGACGGGCCGTCGTCCACCAGCGTCGTGACCATCCGGAGGTCGAGCGGCGGGTCCACCCGGAAGACCTCGTCGGCCTCCAGCCCGAGCGCGATGCGGATCGACTCCGACCAGTGGAGCGGGAAGTTCTTCTCGACCTCGAGGTGGCTGGGGCGGCCGTCGAGCCGCGTCTCGAGCGCAGCCGGGAGGTCCTCCCAGTCGAGGCCGAGCTGGTCGATGGCGGCGAGCCGGATCACCCGGAGCTCGTGGAGCTCGAGGTCGCGCCCCTCCAGGAAGAGGTCGCTGCGCACGCGGAGGAGCTCGCCGAGCCGCACGTAGGTGCCGGGGCGCCCCGGGATCTCGATGAGCCGCGGCAGGATGTCGGGCAGGCGGATGAGGTGCTCGAGCACCCCCTGTCCGGTCGCGAAGTAGAGGGCCTCGGTGCGCACCTCGCGGACGGCGTCGGCGCGGAGCCGGTCGGTCCGCGGCGCCACCTCCTCGGCCAGGAAGGCGCCGAAGTAGTCGAGCTCCTCCCGCGAGAGGGAGGAGACCGGGACCACCCGGAAGCCGTGCTCCTCGAGCGCGTGGAGGAAGGTCCGGTAGGCCTCGCTGGCCGAGTCCACCTGCGCGCGGGCCTCGCGGAGGAGCTCCTGGTAGGCGGGCGTCCCGCGCTCCTCGAGGAACGGACGGGAGACCCGCGCCGCGAAGAACTCGTCCAGGTTCGAGGCCCAGATCTGGAGGAACCGCACCCGCTCGAGGAGCGGGAAGTCCTCGCGCCGGGTCTGCTCGAGCACCCGGCGGTTGAAGTGGAGCCAGGAGAGCTCCTGGTTGACGCGCAATCGACCCTCCGCGGACGTGAGGCCCCAATGAAGCACACTCTCCGTGACGGGGAGGTGACGATCGGGGCGGCCCCCCACCGGGAGCCTGCCCGCCGCCGGGTCCG
>DAOMFN010000292.1:0-1633 GCA_035429785.1 Anaeromyxobacteraceae bacterium | reverse complement strand
TCGTAAGTTCCCGCCATGCGCCTCCTCCTGCAGCACGACACCGTCTACCGGTTCCCCCGGCCCGCCGCCCTCGGCCCGCACCAGGTCAGGCTCCGCCCGGCCGACCACGCCAAGGCCCGCATCGAGTCGTACGCGCTGCGCGTGACCGAGCCCGCCGAGATCCGGTGGCAGCGGGATCCCTCCGGCAACCACGTCGCGCACGTGGCCTTCCCGAAGGGCGTGCGGCTGCCCGAGCTCGCCATCCGGGTGGAGATGGCCGTCGACATCCGGCCGGTGAACCCGTTCGACTTCTTCCTCGACGACCGCTGCGAGAAGGTTCCCTTCCGCTATCCCGCGGAGCTGGCGCCGGACCTCGCCCCCTTCCTCGACCGGGACGACCCGTCGCTCGCCGGCGGGCCCGGGCTCGACGCCTTCCTCGCCAGCCTCCCGTCGGAGGGAGCCACGGTCCCGTTCGTGGTCGAGCTGAACCGGCTCGTGAACGAGCGCATCCGCTACGTCATCCGCGAGGAGGCGGGCATCTGGACGCCCGAGGAGACCCTCCGGCAGGGGAGGGGCAGCTGCCGCGACTCCGCCCAGCTCCTCGTCGCCGCGCTGCGCTCCCGCGGGCTCGCGGCCCGCTTCGTCTCGGGCTACCTCGTCCAGCTCACCGACGAGGGCATGATCCCCGACGAGCCGCGCGGCATCGGCCGCGACGTGGTGGACCTCCACGCCTGGGCCGAGGTCTTCCTGCCCGGCGCCGGCTGGATCGGCCTCGACGCCACGAGCGGGCTGCTCTGCGGGGAGGGGCACATCCCGCTCGCCTGCGTGGCCCGCCCGGCGCTCGGGGCGCCGGTCATCGGCACCTCCGACGTGGGGGCCGAGTCCTTCGGGTTCGAGATGCGGGTGGGCCGGCTCGGCCACGAGGCCCGCCCCACCACGCCTTACCCGGAGGAGACCTGGGCGGCGCTGCTCGAGGCCTCCGACCGGGCCGACGCCGCGCTCGCCGGGGAGGGGCTCACCCTCACCGTCGGCGGCGAGCCCACCTTCAACTCCCGGACCCATCCGGAGGCGCCGGAGTGGCGCGGCGAGGCGCTCGGCCCCACGAAGTGGGAGCAGGGGCAGGCGCTCGCCGCCGAGCTTCGGGATCGCCTGGCCCCGGGCGGCGCCATCCTGCGGCGCGAGGGGAAGTGGTACCCCGGCGAGAGCCTGCCGCGCTGGGCGCTCGACGTGGTGGGGATGCGGGACGGCACGCGCCTGTGGACCGGGGGCGGCTCGCGCCGCGTCGCCACGCCCGAGGCCGCCGAGACGCTCGTGCGGGCCCTCGCTTCCCGGCTCGGCGTGGGCACGGCCACGGTGCGCGCCGCCTACGAGGACCCCTGGCAGTACGTCCGCGACGAGGCCGACCTCCCGCCGGGCGTCGATCCCATGAAGGCCGACCTCGGCGATCCGGAGGACCGACGCCGGCTCGCGCGCGTCCTCGACCACGGGCTCGCGAAGCCCTCGGCCTGGGCGCTGCCCCTCGCGCGAGGCGCCGGCGGCTGGAGCACCGACCGCTGGACCTTCCGCCGCGAGCGGCTCTTCCTCGTCCCGGGCGACGCGCCGGCCGGCCTGCGACTGCCGCTCCGGTCGCTGGGCGGGCCCTTGCCGTCGCCCG
>DAOMFN010000291.1:0-3637 GCA_035429785.1 Anaeromyxobacteraceae bacterium | reverse complement strand
TGCTGGGCATCCTGGCCGATGCCTTCACCGCTGCCAACGCCGACGTCGACCGGAGGGGGAAGAAGACGCCGGAGGACCGGTCCGCGCTGGCCAGGTTCGCCCGGGACGCGCGGGCAGTGGGTGCGGAGCTCGGCATCCTGCAGCGCCCTCCGGCGGGTGCGCTCCTCGACCTCCGCGCCAAGGCGGTGGCGCGCCGCGGCATCGACCCGGCGCTCGTCGAGGCCCGCATCTCCGAGCGGACCGCGGCCCGCAAGGCGAAGGACTTCGCCCGCTCCGACGCCATCCGGGACGAGCTCGCCGCCCGGGGCGTCGTCCTCCAGGACGGACCATCCGGGACGACCTGGAAGGTCGAGTAGACCCACCCCCGGGAAATCGCGCCGGATGACGCGGCGCGCGATGCGTCCTCGCGCGCGCCCGACTAAACGGAATCGGCCGGGAAGAAACCGTTTCCCTCCGCCCGGCCCCGTCCGGTGCGCCGTCCGTCCGTGAACCCGAGGTGAACATGATCCGCAAGCTCCTCCCCGCGCTGCTCCTCGTCGCCGCCGGCTCCGCCTGCCAGTCCAAGGCGACGCCCTCCGGCACGCCCGTCCAGGCGGTCGTCGGTGGCGTCCCCGGCCTGGGGGCCGAGGTGCAGGTCTACTACGACTCGCTCGGCGTGCCCCACGTGGTGGCCGCGAGCGACGCCGACGCGGCGTACGCGGTGGGCTACGTGCAGGCGCGCGACCGCTTCTTCCAGATGGACTTCATGCGCAAGGCCGCGCGGGGCCGCCTGGCCGAGATGCTCGGGTCGGCGGCGCTCTCCACCGACGTCTCCATCCGGACGGTCTTCACCGCCCAGACCCCCGTGCCGCCGGGCAACCCGCGCGCCGGAAGCTACCGCATCGAGGACGTGATCGCCGCCGACGCCGCGGTGACCCCGCCCGCCTTCAAGGCGCTGCTCCAGCGCTACGCCGACGGCGTGAACCGCTGGCTCCTCGACCTCTCGCTGGGGCAGAACGGCGCCCTCATCCCCTCGGAGTACGTGGCGCTCGCGCTCGCCCTCGAAGGGGACTACACGCCGGCGGTCTGGACCGTCGAGGACTCCATCGCCATCGGGCGCATCCAGTCCTGGTCGCTCTCCGAGACCCTCTCCGACGAGTCGGACTACGGCGCGATGGCACAGGCCTTCGCCCGCGCCTGCGGCGCCACGCCGCTCGCCCAGTGCTTCACCTGGGGTCTCTTCGGCGACGTCACCCGCTTCGCACCGGCCGCGCCCACCTTCATCCTGCCCCCGCCGGCGGGGCTGCGCGCCGACGCGGCCGCGGCCGGGGTCGCCAGGCCCGGTCCCTCGCCGGAGGCCACGCGCTCCGAGATCCTGCAGGGGCTCGGGGCGCTGCGGCGCATGCTGGGCGTGACCGCGAAGGGAGAGGTGGGCTCGAACAACTGGGTCACCCGCGCGCCGCTCTCGGCCCACCCCATGGTGGCGAACGACCCGCACCTGTCGTTCCAGAACCCCTCGGTGTTCTACATGATGCAGGTGACCACCGACACGCACGACGTGGGCGGAGTGGCCTTCCCCGGCGCGCCGGTCATCCCCATCGGGCACAACGCGTACGTCGGCTGGGGCGACACGGTCGTCGGCTACGACGTCACCGACGTCTACTACTTCCCGGTGGCCGCGGGCGGCCTGCCCGCGACGACCGTGCCGGTCAGCGAGACCTACCGGGTCCGGGGAGGCTCCCCGGTCACGCCGGCCCCCATCATGCTCGTCCCGGACTACGGGCCGGTGGTGGCCTTCGACGGCTCGAACTACTACACGGCGCGCTGGACGGGGCAGGAGCCGTCGAACGAGATCCACGCCTTCTACCAGCTCAACCTCGCGAGGAGCGTGGACGAGGCCTTCGAGGCGGTGAAGGTCTTCCAGGTCGGCGCGCAGAACTTCGTCTTCGCCGACGTCCTCGGCAACATCGGCTACTACCCGCACGCCTACGTGCCCGTCCGGAAGGCGGGCTGCTACGGCAACCGGCTCGTGGGCGGCCAGCCCGCCCAGGTCGTGCCGTGGGCCCCCATGCCCGGGTTCGACGGCTCGTGCGTCTGGACCGGCCGCATCTCCGACGAGAACCTCCCGCAGACGAAGAACCCGGCCACGAACTACGTGGTGACGGCCAACAACGACATCACCGGCGTCACCGCCGGCAACGATCCGCTCTCGGCCGGGCCCGACGCGTACCTCTACGCCTACCGCGACCTCGGCTACCGGGCCCAGCGGGCCACCCAGCTCGTCACCCTGAAGACCTCCGGCACGACCCTCGACGACTTCACCGCGATCCAGGCCGACGACTACTCGGCCTTCGCCGAGGCGCTGCTCCCGGGCCTGCTCGCCTGGTTCGACCTGGCCTCCTCCGAGGTCACCGCGAAGGGGCTGGGGCCGGCGGTGGAGATCCTGCGCGCCTGGTCCGCGCCCACGAGCTCCCGGCGCTTCGCCACCCCGACCGGCCTCGCCACGAGCGACCCGGCGGGCGCGAAGTCGGGTGACGCGCTCGAGAACGCGGCCTCCAGCGCGGCCATGCTCTACCACGCGCTCCTGCCGCGCCTCGCGGCCCGCATCCTCGACCCGGTCCTCGACGACGTGACGTACCAGGGGCAGCCCTTCGACACCCGCCGCCTGCTCTCGCTCGCCGGCGACCAGGAGGTGTCCCGCTACCTCGTCGCCCTCATGGCCTACGCCCAGGGCACGACGCCCCCGGTCCCCCTCAACACCGTCATCGGCGCCTGTGGCGGGACCCCCCAGGCCTGCGCGTCGGCCGCGGTGGCGGCCCTCGAGGACACCGTGAACTTCCTCACCACCGAGGCCTTCCCGGCGAGCACTCCCGCCGACTGGCTCTGGGGGCGCAAGCACCGCGCGGTCTTCGAGAGCCTGCTCTCGAGCGCGGGGACCACGGTGTTCAACTACGGCCCCTTCGCCAACGACGGCGGGAGCTACACGGTCGACGTCGCCAACTTCTCCTGGAACGACGCCGGGCCGAACGGGTTCATCCAGCGCTCCGGGCCGAACGTCCGCTTCTCGGCGGAGATGATCGCGCCCGGGAACGTCTCCTGGCGCGCCGTCATCCCCGGCGGGCAGCCCGACTACGTGCAGGACCCGAACTACCAGAGCATGATCCCGCTCTGGCTCTCGAACGCGCCCGGCGACCAGCCCTGGACCCCGGCGCAGGTCCAGGCCGCGGCGGTCACGTCGATCGTCTTCCAGCCCTGATCGGGCCTGATCGGGGGGGCGCCGGGCGTTAGGATCGTCCGGTGCCCCTCGACATCCAGACCGGCCTCGCCCCCTGCGGCGACCAGCCCCGGGCCATCTCCGAGCTCGTGGCCGGGCTGCGCCGCGGCGACCCGGCCCAGGTGCTGCTCGGCGTCACCGGGTCCGGCAAGACCTTCACGGTCGCCCAGGTGATCGCGGAGGTGAAGCGCCCCACGCTGGTGCTCGCCCACAACAAGACGCTCGCCGCCCAGCTGTACGGGGAGTTCAAGGAGCTCTTCCCGACGGCGGCCGTCCACTACTTCGTCAGCTACTACGACTACTACCAGCCCGAGGCGTACGTGCCCTCCACGGACACGTACATCGAGAAGGACTCGTCCATCAACGACGAGATCGACCGGATGC
>DAOMFN010000290.1:0-3638 GCA_035429785.1 Anaeromyxobacteraceae bacterium | reverse complement strand
GCATGGCCGTCCCGTCGCGCGGACGGTCGGCGGGCGTGCGGGACAGGGCCCGGTGCACGAGGGAGCGCACCGCGCGAGGCGCCGCCGGGCCGGGCAGCTCGGGCACCGGACCGTCGTCGAGGGCCGTGCTCCGCCCGCCCTCCACCGCGAAGGGGCGCTGGCCGGTGAGCATCTCGTGGAGCATCACCCCGAGGGCGAAGACGTCGGCCCGCTCGTCCTCGGTCTCGCGGCGCCACTGCTCCGGGGCCATGTAGGCCGGCGTGCCGCCCTCCGGTCCGCTTCCCGATCCGAAGACGCGGGAGAGGCCGAAATCGAGGATCTTCACCGAGCCGTCGTCGCAGAGGAAGACGTTCGAGGGCTTGAGGTCGCGGTGGACGACCCCGGCGTGGTGGGCGTGGGCGAGGCCGCGGGCCACCTCGGTGGCCACCCGCAGCGCCTCGGGGGCCGGGAGCGCGCCGCGCCGCAGCCGCTCCTCGAGCGTCTCGCCGCGGAGGAGCTCGAGCACGAGCCACCCCTCGCCCCCCTCCGACCCCAGGTCGTGGACGGTGACGATGTTCGGGTGGTGGAGGCCGGCGGCGGCCTCGGCCTCTGCCCGCAGCATGGAGAGGTCCACTCCGCGGCGCGGGCGGACCACCTTCACCGCCACGAGCCGGCCGAGCTCCCGGTCGCGGGCCTCGAAGACCGTGCCGAAGCCGCCGCGCCCGACCTCGCGCAGGATCTCGAAGCGGCCGCCGATCACCTGGCCCGGCCGGATGCCGGCGCCCGGGCGCACCTCCGGGGCCTCCGCCAGCTCCTCGAGGAGCGCGGACATCGAGCCGGGCTTCCCGGCGGCCCCGGCGGCCGGCGGCTTCCCGTCGGCAGGCATGCCGCCCGATGGTACGGCTTCCTGGCCCCTGTTCACAGCCTTCCCCCGGAGGTCCCCGCCCCGAGCCTGCGGGGACCAGGATGGAACGCACGGGAGCATGGCCTATTTCACCGGGTCGGGATCCCGATCGGGTCAGCAAGAACCGTTGACGACACGGCAGACGGGGGGGAGCGCCGGGGCGAGGCGGAAGGCGAGCGTGGCGGCCACGACGAGCAGGGCCGCGACCACGGCCATGTCCCGCGCGCCGTCGCAGCGGCACAGCGCGCGCAGCAGCCGCTCCACCCCCGCACGCGGATCTCGATCGGCAGCCGGCACGGCGCCCCCTTTCGATGCCTAGGAGGCGCGGCGAGCGGATTTGTGACGGACGCCGGATCGACGCCCGGGTCAGTGGGACTTCACCTGGGACTTCATCGCGGTGCGGAAGAGCAGGATCCCGAGCCCCGCGAAGGCGGCGACCCCGAGGAGGGTGTAACCGCCGTGGCCGATGGCCCGGGTGATGGCCGGCTCGAGGTTCAGGTGGGTCGCCAGGAACCGCTCCACCCCCTCGTTCACCTGGAGCAGCGCGACCACCACGCCGGTGAGGGCGCCGCCCGCCACGAGGCCGGTGGCCATGAGCGAGCCGCCGCCCAGCTCCGCGTCCTCGGCCTCGCCGCCGCGCCGCTTCTGGATCGCGTCCACGAGCCCCTTCACGACGCCGCCGGCGAAGATGGGCAGCGTCGTCGAGAGGGGCAGGTAGAGACCCACCGCGAAGGAGAGGGCCTTCACCCCGCACAGCTCCATCGTGATGGAGAAGAAGACGCCCACCAGCACGTAGACCCAGTCGAGGTTGAGGGAGAGCAGCCCCTTGATGAGGGTCGCCATCAGCGTGCCCTGGGGAGCCGGGAACTTCTCGGTGCCGATGGCGTGGGTGATGCCCTTCGCGAGCTGGTCGGCGCTGGGGGTGTCGAGCACCTTCACGGTGAGCCCGATGACCACCGCGGACGCGATGGCCCCGACGAAGAGCGCGATCTGCTGGGCGCGCGGCGTGGCGCCGATGAGGAAGCCGGTCTTGAGGTCCTGCGAGGTGGCGCCGGCGTTGGCCGCGGCGATGCAGACCATGCCGCCCACGACGAGCGCCATGGGCTCGTAGGCGGTGCCGGTCCAGCCCAGGCCCACGAACACCATGGCGGTGGCCATGAGCGTGGCGATGGTCATGCCCGAGATGGGGTTCGACGACGAGCCGATGAGGCCCACGATGCGGGAGGAGACCGTGACGAAGATGAACCCGAAGACGATGACGAGCAGCGCCACCAGGATCTTGTTCACGATCGTGTTGCCCGGGATGAAGGGCAGCGCCACGAGGACCACGACGAGGCCCAGGCTGCCGGCGATCACCGTGACGAAGGAGAGGTCGCGCTCGGTGCGCTTCATCTCGTGGGCGGCGGTCTTGTCGCCGAGCGAGCGGATGGAGTCGCGCAGCGAGGTGTAGATGGTGGGCAGCGTCTTGAGCAGCGTGATGAACCCGCCCGCCGCCACCGCCCCGGCGCCGATCTGGCGGACGTAGGCGCGGTAGATGGCGTTGGCGGTGTTCGAGAAGGTGTGGGTGGCCGGGTCCCAGCCGAAGCCGGCCGGGTTGTTCCCCACCTTGACGAGCTGCGCGTAGACCATGTCGCCCGGCACGAGGAAGCCGAGCAGCGGGATGAGCCCCAGCCAGGCGAGCACGCCGCCCGCCACCAGCACCCCGGCGATCTTCGGCCCGATGATGTAGCCCACGCCCATGTACTCCGGCGTGATCTCCCCGTTCACGGTGGCGTTGGGCAGCCACTTGCTCGTGCGGGACGAGACCCAGGTCGGGGTCTCGGCGATGACGTGGAAGACCTTCTGGAGGACGGCGTAGGCCATGGCGATGCCCACGCCCTGGAAGGCGGTCTTCGCGAAGTCGCCGCCCTTCTCGCCGGCGATGAGGACGGACGCGCAGGCCGCGCCCTCCGGGTACTGCAGCTCGCCGTGCTCCTTCACGATGAGGGAGCGGCGCAGCGGGATCATCATCAGCACGCCGAGGATGCCGCCCACGAGCGAGAGGGTGAAGAGCGTCGGGTAGGTGAAGTAGCCCGCGCCCACCGAGGTGCCGTCGGGCCCGGCCGAGAGGAAGAGGAACCCGGGGAGGGTGAAGACCACGCCGGCGGCGATCGACTCTCCGGCCGAGCCCGCCGTCTGGATGACGTTGTTCTCGAGGATGGTGGTCTTGAGGAGCTTGCGCCCGAGCGAGATGGCGATGACCGCGATGGGGATCGAGGCCGAGACCGTGAGCCCCGCCTTCAGCGCCAGGTACACGGTGGAGGCGCCGAAGAGGATCCCGAAGAGCGCGCCGGTCACCAGCGCCTTCACGGTGAACTCGGGGATCGACTGCTCGGCGGAGATGTAGGGCTTGAAGCCGGCGGCGCCGGAACCGGTGTCGCTCATCGCGGGGAGCTCCCTCCGGGAGCGGGGTCGGCCGCTCCACGGGGCGGGAAGAAAGCACGTTTCCCGCCGGGATTCCACCCGGGAGCGGTCAGCCGGGAAGCGTTCCCACGAGCGCCTGGCAGGCCTCCCGGAAGTCCTCCGGGACGGCCGCCTCGAAGGCCACCCGCTCGCCGGTGGCGGGGTGGGGCAGCTCGAGCCGCCGGGCGTGGAGCATGACCCGCGGGACGGGGAGCGCCCCCACCATCCGCGGGCCGCCGTAGCGGGCGTCGCCGAGGAGCGGGGCCCCGAGGGCGGCCAGGTGGGCGCGGATCTGGTGGGTGCGGCCGGTCTC
>DAOMFN010000289.1:0-3639 GCA_035429785.1 Anaeromyxobacteraceae bacterium | reverse complement strand
CTCGTGGGTCGTGCAGGGGCGAACGGCGCGGCCGAGCAGCGCCACCACCCGGTCGGTGAGCTCCTCGGCCTGGGCCCGGTAGCTCGCCAGCTTCCCCCCCACGAAGGAGAGGAGGCCGCCCCAGCCCTCGGCCGCGTGGTCGAGGATGCGGTGGTCCCGCGAGAGGTCGTCCTCCTCGACCCCGTACTCGTAGAGCGTGGTGCGCACGCCCCACCAGGCGCGGGTGACCCGGGCCTGGCGCACGGAGGGGACGAGCGAGGCCGCGCCCTGGAGCAGGTACTCCACCTCGTCGGCGGTGGCGTCGAGGTCGTCGGGGTCGCCGAAGAAGTCGTCGTCGGTGGTGCCGACGATCGACTCCATCTCGTGGGGCATGAGGAACATCTGCCGGCCGTCGACCGCGGTGCAGATGATGCCGTAGTTGGACTGCCGCCGGTCGAGGGAGAGGTGGACGCCCTTTCCCGGCCGCATGGGGACCTGGAACCCGCTCGACCGCCCGAAGCGGGGCGACCAGGCGCCCGTGGCGTTCACGACCACGCCGGCCCGGGCCGTGCCGTGCTCGCCGGTGAGCGCGTCGCGCCAGCGGACCGCCACGACCCGCCCGCCCTCGCGCTCCAGCGAGATCGCCTCGGTCCAGGTGCGCACCTCGGCCCCGTGGCGCCCGGCGTCGAGCGCGTTGAGCAGGCAGAGTCGCTGCCCGTCGATGCCCCACTCGTCGAGCGTCACCGCGCCGTGGAGGCCGGGCCGGAGCCCCGGCTCGACCCGGTAGAGCTCCTCGGGGGTGAGCCGCGTGGAGGGCTTCCCGCCCTTCAGCGGCTGGAAGAGGTCGTAGGTCCCGACGTAGACCTCGGTGGCGTACCAGGCGACGCGGTCGAGGAGCCGCGCCCCCTCCCGCTGGGTCGCGAACGGCAGGAGGAAGGGGATGCGGAAGGTGAGGTGCGGGGCGATGCGCCGGATGAACCCGGCGTCGCGGGAGGCGAGCGCCGTGACCGCCCGGTCGCTCGTCATGTACCGGATGCCGCCGTGGATCATCCCCGAGCTGGCGCCGGACGCCCCGGAGGCGAGGTCCCGCTTCTCGAGGAGCAGGACGGAGAGGCCGCGGAGCGCGCAGTCCCGCGCCACGCCCGCGCCGTTCACGCCGCCGCCGAGGACGACGACGTCGAACCGTCCCTCTCGATCGGCCGCCGCCATCGCGCCCGGGCTACTTCCCCTCGGCCGTGCTCTTCACGTACAGCTCGCGGAGCTGCTTCGCGTCCGCGTCGCCGGGCGCGCCAGTCATGAGATCCGTGCCCTTCTGCGTCTTCGGCCAGGCCACCACGTCGCGGAGCGACTCGGCGCCGGTGAGGAGCATGACGAGCCGGTCCATGCCGAGCGCGATGCCGCCGTGGGGCGGGGCGCCCATCTTGAGGGCGTCGAGGAGGAAGCCGAACTTGCTGCGGGCGTCCTCGTCGGAGATGCCCATGGCCCGGAAGACCCGCGCCTGGACCTCGGGGTCGTGGAGGCGGATGGAGCCGCCGCCGATCTCGAACCCGTTCAGGACGAGGTCGTAGCGCCAGCAGTAGACCTTGCCCGGGTCGGTCTCGAGGAAGGGCAGGTCCTGGTCGCGGGGGCGCGTGAAGGCGTGGTGCGCCGCGGCCCAGGTGCCCGACTCCTCGTCGAACTCGAAGAGCGGCGGGTCGACGACCCAGAGGAAGTTCCAGTTCCCGCCCGACCCGTACTCGGGGATGAGCCCCATCTTCTTCGCGAGGTGGACGCGGAGGTTCGCCATCACGGTGTGGACCGTGGAGGCCTTGCCGAACTGGAAGAGGAGGAGGTCGCCGGGTGCCGCGCCGGTGGCGGCGTTCACCGCCTGCCGCAGCTCGGGGGTGATGGTCTTCGCGAACGGGGACTGGGTCCACTCGCCGCCCTCGCCGACCTTGGCGCGCGCGAGCCCCTTCGACCCCATGCCCCTCACGTACTCCTCGAGCTTGTCGATCTCGGTGCGGGAGAAGTTGGCCGACGCCGGGACCTTCATCGCCTTCACGATGCCGCCCGCTGCGACCGCCTCGGCGAGGAGCGGCACGCCGCCGCCGCCGTGCTGCTTCACGAGGTCGGTGAGGACCACGTGCTCCATCCCGAAGCGCAGGTCGGGCTTGTCGTTGCCGTACTTCGCCATCGACTCGTCGAAGGGCATGCGGCGGAAGGGGCGCGGGATCTCGATCCCCAGCACCTCCTTCCAGAGCTTCACCACGAGCCCCTCGATGGCGTCGAAGACGTCGTTCTGCTCGACGAAGCTCATCTCCACGTCGATCTGGGTGAACTCGGGCTGGCGGTCGAGGCGGAGGTCCTCGTCCCGGAAGCAGCGGACGATCTGGAAGTACCGGTCGAAGCCGCTGATCATGTAGAGCTGCTTGAAGAGCTGCGGGCTCTCGGCCAGCGCGTAGAACTTGCCCGGGTTGAGGCGGCTCGGGACGAGGAAGTTGCGCGCCCCGCCCGGCGTGTACTTCACCATGAACGGGGTCTCGAGCTCGAGGAACCCGCCTTCGGTGAAGTAGCTGCGGGTGAGGTGGTTCACCCGGGCCCGGGTCATGAGGGTCTTCTGCAGCGGGGCCCGGCGCAGGTCGAGGTAGCGGTACTGCAGCCGCTTCTCCTCTGCGGTGTCGATCTGGTCCTCGATGGGGAACGGCGTCGGCTCGCAGCGGTTGAAGATCTCGACGTCGGTGCCGTGGATCTCGATCTCGCCGGTGGCGAGCCGGGGGTTCACGTTCCCACCGCGCGAGACCACCTTCCCGCGGACGCCCACGCAGTACTCGAGCCGCAGCTTCTCGGCGACCTCGTGCACCTCGGGGCGCACGTCCTCCTCGAAGACCACCTGGGTGACGCCGGCGCGGTCGCGCAGGTCGATGAAGACCGCGCCGCCGTGGTCGCGGCGGTTGTTCACCCAGCCGAAGAGGACGACCTCCTTGCCGATGTCGGCCTTGGTCAGCTGGCCGCAGGTGTGGGTTCGCTTGAGCTCGGAGATGAAACGGGGCACGCGGGCCTCCCGGCGAATTCTCGAGGAACCTTGCTGGGTAGCACCGGGGAACGCGGCGCGTCAAGGCGCGATTGGCGCCGCGCGGAGGTCGCGGACCCGCAGCTGCACGCGCCGCATCCCGTCCCAGTCGTCGAACCCGAGGGAGACCGCCGCCTCCACTGCGCCGCCGCAGAGCGGCAGCCGGTCTCCCATCTGGAAGGCGATGGCGTCGCGGTCGGCGAGGACGAGCTTGAGGTGGGCCCCGCCCGCGCCCACCTGGCGGGCCCGCGAGGGCCGGGCCCGGAGCCCGAAGACCGGCTCGGGGTTGCCGGCGCCGAACGGGGCCAGCCTCTCCAGATCGGCGGCGGCCCGCTCGTCGAGCGCGTCCGGCTCGACCCAGGCCTCGATGCGCGTGACCGGGACGAGGTCGTCGCCGGAGAGCACTGCCGCAGCATGCCGCTCGAAGGCCTCCCGGAACGCCGGGATGGCGGCGGGGTCGAGGGTGACGCCGGCGGCGTGGCGGTGGCCGCCGAACCTCTCGAGGTGGCCGGCGCAGGCCGACAGGGCCTCGTGCAGGTGGAAGGCCGGGATGGAACGGCCGCTCCCCTTCCCCACCCCGTCGGCCACCCCCACGAGCACGGCCGGGCGAT
>DAOMFN010000288.1:0-3651 GCA_035429785.1 Anaeromyxobacteraceae bacterium | reverse complement strand
ACCCGACCTGGGTGCCCGAGTACTTCGGCGACCACTCGGTCGTGAACGGCGCGCTCTGGCCCAAGGCCACCGTCGAGCCGGGCTGGTACCGCCTCCGGTTCGTCGACGGCTCCGACTCCCGCTGCTACACGTGGGGCCTGAACGTGGCTCCGGCCAACGCTCCGACCCCCGCGCCGGGCACGAAGGTCGCGAACAACCTGGCCTTCTTCGTCATCGCCAACGACCAGGGGTACCTCCGCGCCCCCGTGAAGGCGACGTCCGTCACGATGTGCCCCGGTGAGCGGTACGAGATCCTCGTCAACTTCGGCCAGGTGGGGAACAAGATCCCGGTGGGCGGTGCCGCCCGCGTCTTCATGACGAACTCCGCTGCCGCGCCCTTCCCGGCCGGTCTCACGCCGCAGGCCGCCGCGAGCCCGTACGCCGACCTGAACGTGCTCATGGCCTTCGACATCAACCCGCTGAAGGGCCCGGGCGTGAAGTCCTGCGCGGCCGGCGCGGTCAACAGCTGGGACCCCACCTACACCCAGGCGCAGATGACCGCCGCCATCGCGGCTCGCACCGCCTGCATGCCGGCCACTCCGGCGCAGATCGATCCCGGGTTCGTCGACATCCGCCCGGCCCTGTGGCCCATCGCCCCGCCCGCCGCCGGCGCGGCCCCCGCCCCGATCCTGTTCAACGACGGGAAGAGCCTGGTGCCCATCGTCCGCCAGATCTACATGAACGAGAAGGTGGACGGCACCACCCTGGTCCCGCTCGGCATGCAGCTGAACGGCGTGCCCTTCGAGTACAAGGTCACCGAGACGCCGAGGCAGGGCTCGCGTGAGATCTGGCAGTTCGTGAACCTCACGGTGGACGCGCACCCCATGCACCCGCACCTCGTGAAGCACCAGATCGTGGCCCGCCAGACCTTCAACGTGGGTCAGTACAAGGCACGGCTCTGCGGCAGCACCACCTGCCAGCCGGGCACCGCCCCGGGCGGCGAGATGCAGGTGGTCCCGGACGTCACCCCGCTCCTGACGGCCACCCCCGTTCTCGTCAACAACCTGAGCGTCGAGGGCGGGTACAAGGACGCGACGCAGGTCCCGCCCGGTCGCGTGACGACCATCGTCGCCGACTGGACCGCCCGCTGGCCCGTCGCCGCCGCCGGTGCGAATGCCACGGCTCCTGGCACCGCCGGCTGCGTGAACGGCACCCTCGGTTGCGCCGCCCCGTACGTTTACGAGCCGGTCACCTCCGGCCCGTACGTGTGGCACTGCCACATCAACTCCCACGAGGACTCGGAGATGATGCGGACCAGCCTCGTGGTGCCGTAGCGGCCCGAGGCGGGCACGGAAGTCCGAGGGGCGGCATCCTCCGGGGTGCCGCCCCTCTTCCATGTCCGGCGATGGCCTACGGGGTCAGGGGGTAGACCAGCCGGTGCTTCGCCCCGGGTGTCGCTCCCGGAACCTGGAGCACCCGCCCCCGCAGCACCTGCTGCGCGCACGCGATGAGGCCGTCGGACGCCGAACCCTGGACCTCCACCGGCGCGTCCACGATCCGGACGCCCTCGTGCTGGGTCTCCAGGTGCAGCAGGAGGATCGTGGTGCCGGTGTCGTCCATCGGCGCGTAGTCCTGGGTGCGCGACACCGCCTGGCGCCCGAACCGGGCCTGGGTGGTCTCGTCGAAGCAGGCCTCGATCTCCGGGTGCAGCTCGTTGAGCTCCCTCCCCACTCCGCCGCCGATGTTCCCCAGGGCGTTGGCGCGCGCGGACGGCGGGACCGACTCCCAGGTCCCCTTCTCCGCGACGGGACGGGGCGGCCCGTAGACCGGCGGCTCCACCGGGACGATGGGCGGGAGGTTCTTCGGTAGCGGCATCGGGCCGGGCGTTGCCCCCACGTACGAGGCGACCCCCGGCGCAGCCGCCGGGGCCACGGGCTCGTCCGGCGTCCCCGTGCCATCCCCGGGCAGGATGACGACGAAGACGGCGGCCCCCACGCCGAAGAGGATGATGGCGGCAATCGCCAGGGCGATCGGCCGGGTCACCCGCCCTGTCCTTCGAAGTCGACCGCCACGAGGACCTCACCGGTCTTCCCGGCGCCCACGGGCAGCAGCCGGGCACGGTACGACCCGCTCACCCCCCACCGCCCACCGTCGAGCTTCTTGAGCCGCTTCCAGACCAGGGTGACCTCGCCGCGCTGGCCGGTGGTCCTCGTCGCCGTGAAGAGGGTCCCCCCCGGAGCCGCCACGCTCGCCTTGCCCATGCCCAGGTCGTCGAGCTTCCAGGTCCCCGGTCGGAGCACGGCGGTGACGTCGAAGGATCCCGGGGCGAATCCAGGGAGACCCTCGACGGGCGCCGTGGGACTGATGGTGGCGTAGGTCCTCCCATCGCCGGCCAGGGCGACCGTCACGGTGCAATCGAACCTCGCGGCCACGGCGCCGGAGAGCGACCCCGTGCAGGACGGCTGCGCGGCGGCGGCGCGTCCAGGCGTCGCGGCCAGGCCGGTGGCCAGCGCGAGAAGCGGCACCCAGGATCTTCCCCGTGGGCGCCTCACCTCGCCTTGTCCTTCAGCGCTGCGTCGGCCGCGGCGAGCGCCTTCGCGAGATCGTCGTTTGCCTTGTGGAGCCGCCGGAGGACGGCCTCGGCGAGGTCCACGCACTGGCGGGCGTCCTTCCGGGCGCCGTCGATGGCTGCGCCCTGGGACGCCAGCGGCGCCGCGTGCATGGCGCTCTCGAGTTGCTGGGCCGGGTACCCGCATCCCCGGGTCGGATCCACCGGCCAGCGGCTCGAGAGCAGCGCGTAGTTCGCGCTCCACGCCGCCTGGAGTGTCTTCGCGAGCCCCGTCAGGCGCTCTGCCTCCGGTGCCGGGAGCCCCTTCGCCTTCTCCGCCAGGCGCTTCGCGTAGTCCCCGGACCGGGTGCGCCACTGCAGCTTGGCCGCCGCGGCCCGTCCCGTCGAGATCTCGTTGCTCGCGTCCATGGCCCGCCACCAGAGCGCCTGGTCCTCCTTCGAGCCCGGGGGCGTCTGGAGCGGCTCGGGGGCCTCGTAAGGCGGAGGATCCTCGGCTCGGGCGGCGCCGCCGAGGACGAGGGATGCGAGCAGGAGGACGGCCCCAAGCGTGAAGCGGTTGGTCATGTGGGAATTGTACCGGAGGTCGCGCTAATCTCCTCCTCGCCGTCCTGCCCATCCCGGTCGCACGCGGACCTTCCGAATGACCTCGATCGCTCTCGCCGCCTCCCTGGCGTTCCTCCTCGCGGCGGACCCCGTCCCGGGGGTGCCCGGCCCTGCCGTCGCACCTCCCGCCGCCCGCGCGGCCGAACCGCCCTCGTTCCTGGCTCCCCCGGCGTGGCGGGCGGCCCGGTGGGGCATGACCCCGGCCGAGGTGGTGGCAGCGTTCCCGGGCGAGGCAGCCCTCCAGACCCCGCCCATCGAGCTCCCCGACGGCCACGTCATCGGCGCCGGGATCGACGGCTACGCCTGGGAAGGGCTGAAGGTAAACGTTCGCTTCCTATTCTCCGATGGCCGCCTGGCGCTCGTCAGCCTTCGCACCGAGCAGAACCGGTTCGTGGACGCCGAGACCTACGTGGCCCTCTGCGACCGGCTCCGCGCGCAGTGGGGGGCGCCGCTCGAGGAGTCGAAGGACGACGCGTTCGTGGACATGCGCCAGGTCCGCT
>DAOMFN010000287.1:0-3683 GCA_035429785.1 Anaeromyxobacteraceae bacterium | reverse complement strand
GGGCTCGCCTCGCGGACGCCACCGCCGCCCGCTAGGCGCGCCCCTCGCGCTCAGGGCGACGTCCAGATGTTCTCGACGAAGGCCCGCTCGGCGGCCTCCTGTGCGTCGCCCTCCGCGGGCTCCATGCTCCCGGCCCCGCTCCGGACGTCCTCCGAGACCACCGCGTCGGTCGCCTTCCGGGCCGATTCGGTCGTCTCCGCGTCCCCGGGCGAGTCCTCCGCCCGGATCGGGCCCGCGAGGACCAACGCCGCGACTGCCAGCACTGCCCACGCCATGCGCCTCATGATCGCCTCCACCCGCGGCGCCTTCGCCGCGTCGGGGGCGCACCTAACCGGCGGCCCGGCGCCCGCCCGGCGAGGGAGGGTTGACCCCGAGTGACCACACGCACCGGGGGGCAAAAGAAAGGGATACCCGCGGAAGAACGGATCAGCCCAGGTCGCGCCAGGGCGTGGAGGCCCGGAGCGCGGCCAGGATGGCCCGGGAGCTCGGCGACCGGTTCAGCGTGTAGAAGTGGATCCCGGGGGCCCCGCGCCGCAGCAGGTCGGCGCACTGGAGGCTGGCCCAGGCCACGCCGAGCTGGAGCGAGGCGTCGGGATCGGCGCGCCGGACGTCCATCGCCGCGCGCAGCGGCGGCGGGATGGAGGCGCCGCACATCGCCGTGAAGCGCTCGATCTGGTCGGTGCTGGTGAGCGGCATGACGCCCGGGAGGACGGGCGTGGCGATCCCGGCGGCCCGGGCGCGCTCGACGAAGCGGAAGTAGTGGGCGTTGTCGAAGAAGAGCTGGGTGACGAGGAAGTCCACTCCGGCGTCGACCTTGACCTTGAGGTGCGCGAGGTCGCGGGCCAGGTCGCGGTTCTCCGGGTGCCCCTCCGGATAGGCCGCCGCGCCCACGCAGAAGCGCCAGCGATCGGGGCTCTCGCGCACCCAGGCCACGAGGTCGCTCGCATGCGCGAAGCCGTCCGGGTGGGGCGTGAAGGCCCCCTCCCCGCGCGGCGGGTCGCCGCGGAGGAGCAGGACGTTCTGGATGCCGGCGCCGGCGACGTCGTCGAGGACCCGGGCGACGTCCTCGCGCGACGAGCCCACGCAGGTCACGTGGGCCACCGGCTCCACCTCCAGGTCGCGCTTGAGCCGCTTCACGAGGTCGACGGTGCGCTGCCGGTCGGAGCCCCCCGCCCCGTAGGTGACGGAGACGAAGGCCGGCCCGAGCGGCCGCAGCGCCTCGACCGTGCGGAAGAGCTGACGCTCCCCCTCGTCGGTGCGGGGCGGGAAGAACTCGAAGGAGAAGACCGGCTCGCCGCGCTCGCGCGCGAACCGGAGGATGTCCGTGACCTTCACAGGGGCGCGAGTATATTCCGCCGGGAAGGGACCACGCGAGAATGAGCAGCGAAAAGCCCGAGCGGGGCCCCCGCTACATCACGCCCGAGGGCTTCCGCCGCATCGCCGCCGAGCACGAGCGGATCTGGACGGTGACCCGCCCCCGGGTGGTGGCCGAGGTGGAGGCGGCGGCGGCTCTGGGCGACCGCAGCGAGAACGCCGAGTACCTCTACGGCAAGAAGAAGCTGCGGGAGCTCGACCGCCGGCTGCGGGAGCTCTCCGAGCGGATGGACGCGCTCACCGTGGTCGACCCCCGGCCGCATCCCTCCGGCCGCGCCTACTTCGGGGCCTGGGTGACGGTGGAGCAGGACGACGGTGGGGAGCGGCGCTACCGGCTCGTCGGGCCGGACGAGTTCGACGTCGCCGCCGGGCTCATCAGCGTGGACGCCCCGCTCGGCCGGGCGCTCCTGGGCAGGCGCGAGGGGGACGTGGTGCGCTTCCAGCGCCCCGCCGGCCCGGTGGAGGTCACGGTGGTCGAGATCACCTGGGAGGAGCCGTGAGCGACGGGGCCCCCGAGTTCCTGCGCGACCGCGCGGCGCAGCGCGCGGCGGTGGAGGCCTTCGTGCGCGAGCGCCCCGGCGCCCTCCTCCTCGACGCCGTGGCGCCCGCCCTCCTCGACGTCTTCTCCGGGAAGTCGGTCCCGCTCTCCTGGGACCGCATCGAGGCGGTCGCGCGGGCCACGAACCGGGACACCGGCGCGCCGTACCTCGTGCTCCTCCGCGACGACGGGAGGCAACTCGTCCTCGCCGACGTGGGCATCGCGTTCGAGCCGGCCACGGCGGCCGCCGGACCCCTCCCCGGCGCCCCGGCCCTGGCCTGCTTCCGCGACCTCGCGGGCGTCGCCGGGCGCCTGGAGCACCTCCTCCTGCACCACCCCGACGAGCCGGTCACGCGAGACCACCTCGACCTCTTCCGCTTCCTCCTGGCCCTGGTGGACGGCGCGCGCGCGGCCGGCTTCGACGTGTCGCGGGAGGAGCGGCGGCTCGAGCGGATCCTGGGGGAGATCGAGGCCCGGCGGGATGACGCCGGCTCGCCCCCGGCCGGCGGCTAGACCGCGGCCGGCGCCCGGGCGAGCTCGAGGAGCCGCGCCCAGAGCGCCTCGCTCCCCGTCCCCTCCACCGCGGAGAACGGGACCGCGTCGCCCCGGGCGAGGCCGAGGTCCTTCTCCGCCGCCCGCAGCGCGGGGATGCGCTGGTTGCGGGACAGCTTGTCCATCTTCGTGACCGCCACGACCACCGGCCGCCCGGCCGCCCGGAGGAACCCGAGCGCCTCGTGGTCGGCGGGCTGGGGCGGGTGGCGGGCGTCCACGATGAGGACCACGGCGCGCAGCGGCTCCCGGTCGCGCAGGTAGGTCTCGATCATCTCGACCCAGGTCGCCTTCTCGGCCTTCGAGACCTTGGCGTACCCGTAGCCGGGGAGGTCCGCGAAGCGGAGCCGCGTGACCTTGCGGGCGCCCGAGGCCTGGACGGCCAGCTCGAAGAACTGGAGCGCGCGGGTGCGCCCCGGGGTGTTCGAGACCCTCGCCAGGCCGCTCTTGCGGCAGAGCGCGTTCAGCATGGAGGACTTGCCGACGTTGCTGCGCCCCACGAACGCGAGCTCGGGGACGCCCTGGGGGGGCGGCCACTCCGGACGATTCGCTGCGGTGCGGAGGAAGGAGGCGTCGAGGACGCGGAAGGCCATGTCGCGACTATAATGCCGCATGGTCCGTCGCCACCTCTCCCTCGCGGCACTCTCGCTCCTGGTCGCCCTCCCCGGCACGGCGCTGGCCCGCTCGTGGCAGGGCATCACCCCCGGCCAGAGCACCCAGGCCGACGTGGTGGCCCGCTTCGGGGAGCCCTCCACGAAGGGCAAGCTGGAGGGACGGCTCGCCCTCGTCTACAAGGGCGAGCAGGCCATCGGCGGGACGCGCCAGGCCCAGTTCCTGGTGGGCGACGACGGGCGCGTGGCCGAGATCAACGTCTTCCCGGCGGCGCCGGTGGAGAAGGAGGCGGTCCTCGGCACCTTCGGGAGCGAGCCCCAGAAGACCTTCACCGACGACTTCCGGACCGTCTGGCGGTACCGCGGGATCGGCGTGATCGTGTTCTTCGGCAAGGACGGCAACGTCGAGGCCATCCGATTCCAGGCCGCCGAGAAGGGGGCGAGGCCGGCTCCCCCTGCTCCCGAGACGCCGGCCGCCGCGCCCTCCGCCTCCCCCCCCGCGAACGGCGCCCCGCCGGCCCGCTGACCTCCCGTGCGGCTCGTCGGCCTCACCGGCGGCATCGCCAGCGGCAAGAGCACGTTCGCCGCGGCGCTCCGCGACCTGGGCGCGC
>DAOMFN010000286.1:0-3684 GCA_035429785.1 Anaeromyxobacteraceae bacterium | reverse complement strand
TGGAGATTCCAGCAATACCGCCCCTCGTCCCAGGCGCCGCGCCTGCCCCTCCTCGGCGGCCCGCGCGGCGGCGGCGGGCACCTCGGCCGGCGCGCAGCGCAGCGACGCGGAGGCCTGGAGGAGCCGCTCCTCGACCCGGTGGAGGAGAGAAAGTACCCGTCCGCCGCAGGCGAACTCGACCCGGGATCCCTGCCCCCACTTCTGGACCCGGAGCACCGCGACCGCGCCCACCTCGCCGGTGCGGCGCGGGTGCGTGCCCCCGCACGGCGATGCGTCGACCACGGCGTCGCCGTCGCCCACCACCACCACCCGCGAGCCCTTCACCGCGTCCTTGCGGAGCGGCAGGCGGGAGAGCTCCTCCGGCGTCCGTTCCCGCGCGTCCACCGGCAGGTCGGCCCACACGAGCCGGTTGGCCTCGGCCTCGGCCGCGGCGAGCGCCTCCGGTCCGAGGCGGGCCGGGGGAACGGAGAGGTCGATGGTGCAGGTGTCGGCGCCCAGGTGGAAGGAGAGCGTCGCGGCCCCGTGCAGCTTCTCGAACGCGGCCGAGAGCAGGTGCTGGCCGTGGTGCTGCTGGACGTGGTCGAGGCGCCGCGCGGCGTCGACCACGCACTCCACCTCGGCACCCGGGGCCGGGACGTCTCCGGGCTCGAGCAGGTGGAGCACGTCCTCGCCGGACTCGACGACGCCGCTCACCCGCGCGCTTCCGATGGTCCCGTGGTCGGCCGGCTGTCCCCCACCCTCGGGGTAGAAGGCGGTCCGGTCGAGCAGCACGGCGAGCCGTCCGTCCACCTCGCGGGTCCCGGCGACCGAGGCGCGGAAGCGCGTCAGGTAGGTGTCGGAAAGGTAGAGTTTCTGGGTCACCCGAGGAGCCATAGCCGGAACCCCCCGTCATGTCTCGTTTTTTTCGTGCGATCGCCGGGGTCGTTGGAAGCCGGGGCGCGAACGGGTATGTTCCGCGCGCCTTCCACAGCCCCGGAGCGACGCCCGTGTCGATTCTCGCGAAGCTGATGCCCAAGACGGACACCTTCTTCGACGCCTTCGAGAAGCAGGCCGCGCTGACCGTCGAGGGAGCCCGCCTCCTCAAGGAGCTGTTCGAGGACTTCCGGGACATCCCGCAGAAGGTGAAGGGCATCAAGGACGTGGAGCACAAGGCCGACGACGTCACCCACGCCGCCTTCGAGCTGCTCTACACCCAGTTCATCACCCCGTTCGACCGGGCGGTGATCCACCGGCTGCTCTCGGCCATCGACGACGTCCTCGACCTCACCGACGCCGCCACCGAGCGCATCGGCCTCTACGACATCCAGTCCCTGCTCCCCGAGGCCCGCGAGCTCGCCACGGTGCTGCTCGCCCAGACCCGCAAGATGCAGGAGGCCGTCCACGGCCTCAGGAACATCAAGGACTCGAAGAAGATCCTGGACGCCTGCCTGGAGATCAACTCGCTCGAGAACCAGGCCGACTCGCTGCTCCGCCGGGCGCTCGCCGACCTCTTCCGCAGCGGCGCCGACCCGCTCACGATCATGAAGTGGAAGGAGATCCTCGATCTCATCGAGACCGCCACCGATCGTGCCGAGGACGTCGCCAACGTGATCGAGAACGTGGTCCTCGAGAACACCTAGCCGGACCCGCCCCGACCTCCACCCATGCTCCTCGCCGTCGTCATCGGCCTCGTCGTCGTCGCCCTGGCCTTCGACTTCATCAACGGTTTCCACGACGCGGCGAACTCCATCGCCACCATCGTGTCCACGCGGGTGCTCTCGCCCGTCACCGCCGTGGCCTGGGCGGCCTTCTTCAACTTCGTCGCGGCGGCGCCGGTCTTCTTCGGCGGCGAGCTCCGGGTGGCCCAGACCATCGGCAAGGGCATCATCCAGTTCGACCTCCTGAAGGCCCAGGGCGTCACCATCGTCCTCGCGGTGATCTTCTCGGCGCTCGTCGGCGCCATCGTCTGGAACCTCCTCACCTGGTGGTGGGGGCTCCCGTCGTCGTCCTCCCACGCGCTGGCCGGGGGCATGGTGGGTGCGACCCTTCCCGCGCTCGGGGTGAAGGGGCTGGTGATCTCCGGGATCCTCAAGATCGCGGCCTTCATCGTGCTCTCGCCGCTCATCGGCATGACGCTGGGCGCCGGGCTCATGATCCTCACCGCCTGGCTGGTGCGGCGGCAGCGCCCGGGACGGGTGGACAGCTGGTTCCGCAGGCTCCAGCTCCTCTCCTCGGCCATCTTCAGCTACAGCCACGGCTCCAACGACGCCCAGAAGGTCATGGGCATCATCGGCGTCGTGATCTACGGGACCATCTGGCAGGACCGCCCCTTCCACATCACCTGGTGGATCGTCCTCCTCACCCACACCGCCATCGCCGCGGGCACCTTCTTCGGCGGCTGGCGCATCGTGAAGACCATGGGCTACAGCCTCACCAAGCTGCAGCCCATCGGGGGGTTCGCCGCCGAGACCGGCGGCGGGGTCACCATCCTCGCCCTCTCCCACGCCGGCATCCCGGTCTCGACCACCCACACCATCACCGGCGCCATCGTGGGCGTCGGGGCCACGAAGGGGATCCGGGCGGTGCGCTGGGGCGTGGCCGGGCGCATCATCTGGGCGTGGATCTTCACGATTCCGGCGTCGGCCATCGTGGCGGCGGGCATCTACCTGCTCGTCCGTTCGGTCCTTCACCTCGCGACGTAGGGCACCGCAACCCGCCCGCGTTTCCCGTGTTGGAGGAGAGGGATGGCTCCGGATCCCGACGCGGCGCTGATGGTCGCGTTCCAGGGCGGCGACGAGCGGGCGTTCCGGGCCCTCTTCGAGAAGCACGGACGCGCGACCATGGCCTTCTGCAACCGATTCGTGAGGGATCCCGCCCGGGCCGAGGAGCTGGCCCAGGACGTGTTCCTGAAGCTCCACGCCTCGGCGGATCGCTACCACCCGAGCGCCCGGTTCACGACCTTCCTCTACCGCATCGCCACGAACCACTGCCTGAACGAGGTTCGCCGCGGCGAGTACCGGGCCCGGCCCGAGGTCGATCCGCAGTCCGACGACGGCTCCCCCCTCGACCCCGACGCACTGGCCGGACCGGCCGCCACCCCGGAGGAGCTGGCGCGGGCCGGCGCCCTGGCGCGCGACGTCGAGGCCATGCTGGCCCGGCTTCCGGAGAGCCAGCGGGCGGCCTTCGTGCTGGCCCGCTTCGAGGGGCTCCCGTACGAGGAGATTGCCGAGGTCCTCGGAACCACCGTACCCTCGGTCAAGTCGCTCGTGCACCGCGCCACCGTCTCGGCGGCGCGCGCGCTCGGGCCGTGGTCCGGGGAGGGGGCGGAGGCGTGAGCGGCGCGGGCCCCCACGTCGGCGAGGACCTGACGGCGCTGCTCGACGGCGCGCTGCCGGAGGAGCGCCGGGCCGAGGTCGAGGCCCACCTCGCCGGCTGCGCGGCCTGCCGCACGCTCCGCGACGACCTCGCCCGCACGCTGTCGGTCCTCTCCGCGCTGCCTCGGCCGGCTCCGCCCGCCGCCGGGTTCGAGCAGCGGTTCTACGCGCGCCTCGCCCGCGAACGGCCGCGCCGCCGCTCCTTCCTCGACCGCTTCCTCGTCCACCCGCTGCGCTGGCTCGTCCCGGCCACCGGGGTCGCGGCAGCGCTGCTCGTGGGCGCGTGGGGGAAGCGGACCCACGAGCGTGGCGGCCGCGATATGGGGTGGCA
>DAOMFN010000285.1:0-3687 GCA_035429785.1 Anaeromyxobacteraceae bacterium | reverse complement strand
CGCGGGGGCCCGGCACGGGCCGGCCGGCCGGTGGCCTTCTTCTACACCGGTTCCCCCGGCGGGTTCGGGCAGGGCGGGGGAGGGGAGGTGGACGAGGAGACCCCGCCGCTCGCGGCGAGCCCGGCATCTGCGGTCCTGCGCGAGGCGGAGCTCCTCGTCACCGGCGCCGCGGGCCCTCGGTTGCGGTCGATGGTGATCCGCCTCTCGGGGCTCTACGGGCCGGGCCGGGAGTGGCCGGTGGAGCGGGTGCGGGCGGGGCGGATCGCGCTCGGCCCGGGGGACGGTGCCTGGCTCAACCTGCTCCACCGGGACGACGCGGTGGCGGCCGTGGAGGCCGTGCTGGAGCGCGGGCGAGCCGGGGCCATCTACCACGGCACCGACGCGGAGCCGGTGCGCCGCGCCGACCTCGTCCGCTGGGTGGCCGCGCGCCTCGGCATCGCTCCACCGCGCCTGCCCGACGGTGCGGAGGCGTCTTCCGTGCCCGACCGGAGGGTTCGCGGCGACCGGACGCGCGCCGAGCTCGGGCTTCGCCTGCGGTACCCCACCTTCCGGGAGGGGCTCGCCGCCTAGGAACGGACCGGGTGGTCCTGCGCCGTCCCGCCCTGGCCGAAGATGGCGTGCAGGCCGCGGACGGCCCAGGGGATCGAGAGGGCGAGGAGCGCGCCGGCGATGAGGTCGACGGCGTAGTGGAGCGAGAGGTACACGGTCGCGAAGACGATGCCCACCACGGAGACGGCGAGCGGGATGCGGATCTTCCAGCTCGGGAAGAGCCGCCAGCCGTAGCCCAGGTACACGAGCGAGAGCGCGGTGTGGCCGCTGGGGAAGGCGTCGAGCTGGTTCACCTCGGCGGCCCGGAGGAAGTCGCGCACCCGGGCGCTGAAGGTCCCGCCGCCGAGCACCTGGAGCTCGTGCTCGTGGGGGACGCGCGGGCCCGTGGTGGGGACGAGGAAGTAGCCCACGTAGGTGAGGAGGAGCGTCGTGATGAGGGCGAAGGCCAGGTCGTCGAAGTCCTTCCAGCGCCGCTGCACCCAGAGTGCAATGCACATCCCGAAGGGGATGAAGTAGTAGCTCACGTAGAAGAGGGACGCGCCGTCGGTGAGCCAGTTCGGGCGGCCGAGCAGGTTCTTCCACGCCGGGACGAACGGGCCGAACCACTGGAGGTCGAGCCGGGCCATCGTGTCGTCGAACCGGAGCGGGTTGGCGACGCCGATGAGCGGACCGGCCACGTTGAAGATGGTGACCACGATGGGCAGGGGCAGGAACGCGTGCGCCACCCGCCCCAGCTCGGAGTGCTGCCCCCACCACGCCGCCGCCACGAAGGCCGCCGCCATGATGGCGAGGAGCACGAGGAAGTGGGCTGGTTCCGGGTGGGCCAGCACCGACACCGCCGCCATCACGGCGATGAAGGCGAGCATCATCCTGTCGAGGGGGGAGAACAAGGGGCGCAATGTATACGAACGCGGCGCGTTCCCGGCAACCCGACCGCGCGACCCCCGGTCCCGGTCGGGACTCCCTCCGAAGAATCCGTTGAAACGGCGCGGACGGACGGACATTTCCTCCCTTGCGTGTCCCACAAGCTCCTCACCAGCGCCGAGGTCGCGCGCATGCTCGGCGTCACCGCGGGTTCCGTGAAGCGCTGGGCCGACCTGGGCCTCCTGCGCTGCGCCCGCACCGTGGGGCGTCACCGCCGGTTCGACCCGGTCGAGGTGGAGCGCTTCCGGAAGGACCAGGGCGCCGGGGCCCACCCGCAGGAAGGGCCGGACGTCGCCCGCTGGCTGGAGCTCCTCCTCTCCGAGGGCGAGCTGCAGCCGGTGGTCGCCGCGCTCCGGGGCGAGCGGGTCCGGCTCGGCGCCTGGTGGAAGGTGGCCGAGTCGCTGGGGCCCGTGCTCGAGGAGATCGGCGAGCGCTGGACCGAGGGGTCGCTCTCGATCCTGGAGGAGCACGTCGCCACCGAGCGCCTGGCCCGGGCGCTCGCCCAGGTCTCGGATCGGCTCCCCACCCGGCCCGGCGCGCCGCGCCTCCTGCTCACCACCGCGGAAGGGGAGGAGCACACCCTCGGCCTCTCCCTCGCGGAGGTCGTGGTGCGGGAGCACGGCTGGCCCGTCCTGTGGGCGGGGCGGCGCGTGCCGCTGTCCGAGATCGTGGCCCACGTCGCGAGCGGGGCGGTGGACGCCGTCGCGGTCTCGGCGAGCAGCGTGGCCGACCCGGGGGACCTCCTCGCCCAGACCGAGCGGCTGGGCGCCATCTGCCGGGCGGGCGAGGTCCACCTGCTGCTCGGCGGGGCCGGGGCCTGGCCCGAGTGGATCCCCTACGGCGCCCGCGCCGTCACCTTCCAGGAGCTGCGCGGCTGGCTCGCGCTCGTCGAGGCGGGCCCGGCGCCCGGCGCGGCGTGACCGGGACGCGGAGCGAGCGGACGCTCCTCCTGCTCGTCTCCGCGGTGCAGTTCGTCAACGTCCTCGACTTCGTCATGGTGATGCCGCTCGGGCCGGACTTCGCGGCCTCGCTCGGCATCCCCATGTCCCGGCTGGGGCTCGTCACCGGCAGCTACACGCTCGCCGCCGCCGCCGCCGGGATCGCGGGTTCCAGCTTCCTCGACCGCTTCGACCGGCGCTCGGCCCTCGCCGTCGCCATGGCGGGGCTGGTGGCGGCCACGGCAGCCGGAGGGTTCTCGACCGGGCTCGGGACCCTGCTGGCGTCGCGGGTCGCGGCGGGGCTCTTCGGAGGGCCGGCCACCTCGCTGTCGTTCGCCATCGTCGCCGACGCCGTCCCGCCCGAGCGGCGCGGCAGGGCCATGGGCGTGGTCATGGGCGCCTTCTCGGTGGCGGCCGTCCTGGGGGTGCCGGCCGGCCTCTGGATGGCGCAGGTCGCGGGCTGGAGGGCCCCCTTCCTGGCCGCGGCGGCGCTCGGGGTCGTCGTCGCGGGCGCCTCGCTCGTGCTCATGCCCCGCATGACGGCGCACCTCCACGACCCGTCGTCCGCCGGCCGGCGCGGCTACGCCTTCCTCCGCGACCCGGCTGCGCTGCTCAGCCTCTCCGCCACCGGCTCGACGATGCTGGCGAGCTTCGCGCTGGTCCCCAACCTGGCCGCGTTCCTCCAGTTCAACGCCGGGTGGCCCCGCGAGCGGCTGGGCACGCTCTACCTCCTGGGGGGGCTGCTCTCCTTCGCCGTGCTCCGGGTGGTCGGTCGGGCGGTGGACCGCTTCGGCGCCCCGCGGGTCGCCGCGGCCGGAACCTCCATCCTCGTCGCCAACATGGCCCTGGGCATCGCGCCGGCCCGGCCGCTGCTCCCGGCGTGGGGGATCTTCCTCCTCTTCATCCTCGCCAACTCGCTGCGGAACCCGGCCCTCTCCTCCCTGGCGTCGCGGGTGCCACTGCCGGCCGAGCGCGCCCGCTTCCAGTCGACCCAGTCGGCGGTGCAGCACCTCGCGAGCGCCGCCGGGGCGCTCCTGTCCTCGGTCCTCCTCGCCACCGGCGCCGACGGCGCGCTCGTCGGGACCTGGAGGGTAGCGGCGCTCTCGGGCCTGGCCGGGTGCGCGCTCCCGGTGCTCCTCTCCCTCGTCGAGCCGCGCGTGCGGCGCCGGGAGGCCACGCGCGCGGGCGCGGCTGCCCTCGCGCCGGAGGACGGGATCTAGCGTGTCGGCGGCCCGGACCCTGCAGGTTCCCCGGGACCGAGCCGGCGACCGTCTCG
>DAOMFN010000284.1:0-3689 GCA_035429785.1 Anaeromyxobacteraceae bacterium | reverse complement strand
CCCGATGCCCCGTTCGCGGTCGCCCGGGGTGGCGTGGCGCGCGCCGGAAGCGGCAGTTCGACGCCGACCGCCGGAGAGGCCGCGCCGGTGGCGATGCGGGCGAGGCGAGCCGCCTCGGAGGCCCGGGCGAGGGCCTGGGCGAGCGTTCCGTAGGTGCCCGACATGCGCGGCACCCGTGCGTCGAAGTCCCCGCGGGAGATGCGATCGGCGACGGCCGCCAGCTCGTGCGGCACCCGGGCCGCGACCGCGGTCTCCTGCGTCAGGCCGATCACCGCTCCGACGATCGCGAGCAGCAGGAGCCCGAGCAGCATGGCCTGCTGGAAGGCGGCGATGGGCTCGAGCGAGTGGCGCGTCGGTGCCGAGACCACGGCGACCGGTCCCTGGATGCCCGGGAGCGACAGCGCACGGGCCCGGTGGGCGGGCGCGGAGAGGAAGAGGACGGGGACGGCGGGAAGTCCGGCGGCGGCCGAGAGCGGGCCGAGCCGGCCCGCGTCCACCACCACCCCGTCGCCCCGGATGGCCACGGCGGCGACGGCCTCCGCCTCCTCGGCGGGCAGCGTGGACACGAGCTTCGGCCCCACGAGCGTGAGGTCGGCGCCCGTGGCGGCCTGCAGCCGCTCGGTCCACCGCGGATCGACCGGGAGCCCGAAGGCGAGGCGGAGCCCGCGGTCGCCCACGACCACCGCGAGCGCGTAGATCGCCCCGTCGGCGCGCACGTGCCGGGGCGGGGCCTCGGAGCCGAGGATGGCCTGGACGAGCGGGTCCGTCGCCGCGAGGCGCCTCTCGCCCAGCCGCAGCGAGACCACCGGCCCCTGGGCGAAGCCGACGAGCGGCGCCCGCCCCATCTCCACCTCGAGGAGGCTCGCCGCCGACTGGAGGGCGGCCTCGGCCGCCGCGCCCAGGTCGGTGGCCGGGTGGAGCGCCGGGTCGCGCACCGCCACCATGGCCACGTCGCGGACCTGCCGGGCGAGCAGCCGGGTCCCGGTCTCGAACTGGAGGGAGCCGGAGCGGAGGACCGATGCCACCTGCGAGGCGGCGGGTCCGGCGGCACGCTGCGTGAAGACCCAGGTGCCGGCGAGCCCGGCGGCGACGACCAGCGCGGTGAATCCCCAGATCCGGAAACGGCTCATCGGAGGCGGGTTATACCACACTCACCCACACGCTCTGGCCGGGCTCGGCGAAGCAGCGGTCGAGCTCGGCGTCGACGTCGAGGTCGGCGGGCAGCACCGGCTCGCGCCGGCGGGGCTCGTCGCGCAGCCGGCGATCGCAGTCCTGGAAGTGGCGAACCAGCCTCACCCACTCGCGGTCGGCGTCGGTCATGCGGCGAGCCTAGCCCCGCCAGCCGGCAGATCCAGAAATCGGCGGCAATCGGCCTCCGCGGAGGGGCAACCCCTTGACGCCCGGGGACTTCCGCCCTATCTCCGGGCCCGTCCGCCCCCCTGCCGGGTGCGGCGGCCCCCACTCCGGAGAACCCCACCCATGAAGAAGATCACCTCCCTCCTCGCGCTCTGCGCGGTCGCCTCGGTCGCGCGCGCCGACGAGGGGATGTGGACCTACAACGGCTTCCCGAAGGCCCTCGTCGAGAAGCGGTACGGCTTCACGGTCACCGACGCCTGGCTCGACCACGTCCGCCTGTCCTCGGTCCGGCTCGCGCAGGGCTGCTCGGGCAGCTTCGTCTCCCCCGCCGGCCTGGTGATGACGAACCACCACTGCGTGGAGACCTGCCTGCAGCAGCTCTCGTCGAAGGACCAGGACTTCATCGCCAAGGGCTTCCTCGCCCGCACTGCCGCCGACGAGGCGAAGTGCCCGGTGCTGGAGGTGAACCAGCTCGTCGGGATCACCGACGTCACCGAGCGCCTGCGCAAGGCGACGGCCGGGCTCGACGGCAAGGCCTTCAACGACGCGCAGCGCGCCGAGATCGGCCGCATCGAGGGGGAGTGCCAGACGAGCCCCTCGCTCCGCTGCAACGTGGTCTCGCTCTACCACGGCGGCCGCCACGACCTGTACCGCTACAAGCGCTACCAGGACGTCCGCATGGTCTTCGCGCCCGAGTTCGCCATCGCCTTCTTCGGCGGCGACCCGGACAACTTCATGTTCCCCCGGTACGACCTCGACATGGCCTTCGTGCGGGTCTACGAGGACGGCAAGCCGCTCGCGAACGCCGACTTCCTCCCCTGGAACCCGGCCGGACCGTCCGCCGGCGACCTCGTCTTCGTCTCCGGGCACCCGGGCGGCACCGACCGGCAGCTCACCATCGCCGAGCTCGAGTACCAGCGCGACGTGGCCCTCCCCGAGCGCATCGCCTCGATGTCGGAACTGCGCGGCGCCCTCTCCGGCTTCCAGGCCCGCGGGGCCGAGCAGAAGCGGGTCTCCAACAGCCTGCTCTTCGGCATCGAGAACTCGCTCAAGGTCTTCCGCGGCGAGAGGCAGGCGCTCGTGGACAAGGCCTTCTTCGCGAAGAAGGTGGCGGCCGAGGAGGACTTCAAGGCCCGGCTCGCCAAGGCCGGCAAGGACGGGAAGGCGGCGCTCGACGGCTACGCCGCCATCGCGCAGGCCGAGGACCTCCGGCGCAACGTGCGCTTCGAGCTCACCTACGTGATGGGGACGTCCGGGTTCAACACCGAGTACTACCGGTTCGCCCGCACGCTGGTCCGCGGGGCCGACGAGCGCGCCAAGCCCAACGCCGACCGGTACGAGGAGTACCAGGACGCGAAGCTCCCCGCCCTCACCCAGGTGCTCTTCAGCCCGGCCCCCATCGACGACGAGTTCGAGACCTTCAAGCTGGCCTTCTCGCTCACCAAGATGCGCGAGTTCCTGGGCCCGGACCACGCGTTCGTGAAGAAGGTCCTCGGCCAGGAGTCGCCGGAGGAGCTGGCGAAGCGGCTCGTCTCCGGGACGAAGCTCCGCGACGTGGAGCTGCGCAGGAAGCTCTGGGAGGGGGGCAAGGCGGCGGTGGACGCGTCGCAGGACCCCATGATCGTGCTGGCCCGGCTCGTCGACGCCGATTCGCGCGCGGTGCGGAAGATGTACGAGGACGAGATCGAGGGTCCGCAGAAGAAGGGCGCGGAGGCCATCGCCCAGGCCCGCTTCGCCCTGGAGGGGACGTCGTCGTACCCGGACGCCACCTTCACGCTGCGCCTCTCGTTCGGGACGGTGAAGGGCTGGACCGAGGGGAAGCGGACCATCGCGCCCTTCACGACGTTCGCGGGCGCCTTCGACCGGGCCACCGGCCGCGAGCCCTTCGCGCTGCCCCAGAGCTGGATCGCGGCGAAGCCCCGGCTCGACCTCCAGACGAAGCTCAACTTCGTCGCCACCACCGACATCATCGGGGGCAACTCGGGGTCGCCGGTGGTCGACCGGGAGGGGCGCGCGGTGGGCCTGGTGTTCGACGGGAACATCTGGTCGCTGGGCGGGAACTACGGGTTCGACGAGGCGCTGAACCGGACGGTGGCGGTGGACGCGGCGGCCATCACCCACGCGCTCGACCGGATCTACGGGGCGACGCGGGTGCTGGAGGAGTTGCTGCCGGGCGGGAAGGCGCGGGCGGCGAAGTAGCGGCGGCAGGGGTTGGCTTCTTTGGAGGCCCGGTTCCCGGATGGGTGCCGGGCCTCTTCGTATCGAGAGGCCGGAGCCGGAGCCGGGGCCGGAACCGGGGCTGGAACCGGGCCCGGAGCCGGAGCCGGAGACCG
>DAOMFN010000283.1:0-3737 GCA_035429785.1 Anaeromyxobacteraceae bacterium | reverse complement strand
GCGCCCGCCGGGCCTCAGCGCACCACCGCGTCCGCCTCCTTCGGCGTCCGATCGGCCCGGTAGATCCCCCAGTGCTTCTCCACCTCGTCCGGGTGGGGGCCACCCTTCCAGTTCTCGTCGAAGGCCTCGAACCAGGTGCTCACGATGCGATCGCGCGCGACCCAGCCGGAGAACTGCTCGAGGAAGACGCGCTGCGCGGACTCGCTCGCCTCTCCGCGGATGAGCCGGGCCTGCTCCCCCTCGTCGTGGCGCCGGGTGGCCCAGCCCGCCTCGCCGAGCACGAGCGGGATCCCCGGGTGGCGGGCCGCCACCGCGGCGAACCGGCCGCGGGTGAAGTCGAGCGCCTCGTCGAGGGTCTTCCCGTTCCACATCGCGTAGACGTGGACCACGAGGAAGTCGACCTCGCGGGCCACGGCGTCGCTGCGCGGCTCGAGCCAGTAGCCGAAGTCGTCGGCGGTCGCGACGGGAACGGAGGCGCCGCGCCGGGCCTCGCGGATCCACCGCACGAGCTCCGCCTCCGGCACCTTGTGGGCCGACCAGTCCACCTGGGTCTCGTTGCCGATGCAGAGGGCGATCACCACGTCCGGGAAGGCGGTGGCGAGCCGCACCGCGGTCTCGACCTGGCGGCGGTTGGCCTCCTCCGCGCCGGGCGCGATCCACGCCCCGAGCAGGACCTGGAACGGCAAGCGCTCCTCCTTCACCAGCGAGAGCAGCTCCGCTGCGACCTCGTCGGCCGCGTAGACCCGCAGGAGCCCCCACCGGCCCTGGAGGAGGGAGAGGTCCTCCCGCATCTGGTCCCGCGTCGGGGACGGGCCACCCGGGTGCTGGCCGTCGCGGTGTGGACCATAGGAGATGCCCTTCCCGTTCCAGCCCCCGTCCCGCTGCGGGGCGAGGGGGCGCGACGCCCGGGGCGGGGCGGCGGCGCAGGCCTGGAGGAGCACGGCGACGGCGAGCACGACCGGCAGCAGGGGTTCACGCATCGGCGGTGCTCCTCCGGGCCGGGTCGGCTCCCGGCGACAGGTACGGGAGGATCCGATGGAACGCCGGCTTGGGGCGGCGGTCCTCCGTGAAGATCCCCCAGTGCTTCTCGGGCTCGTCGGGGTCGGGGGACCCCTTCCAGCGCTCGTCGAAGGCCTCGAACAGGAACGCGAGCACGCCCGCGTCGCGGGTCCACCGGAGGAGCTCCGTCAGATACGTGGCCTGCATCGCCGGACTCGCGTTCCCGGGGAGGATGCCCCGGCCGTTCGAGCGGGTCGGCCACCCCACCTCGGTGAGGACCACGGGCTTCCCCGGATGGCGCGCGGCGACGGCGCGCCAGTCCTCCACGGTGTGCGCCAGCCCGGCGCCGACCTCGCGCGACTCCCAGACCGGGTAGGAGTGGACCGACAGGAAGTCGAGCTCGGCCGCGATCGCGTCGAGCCCCTCCCGCCAGGGCACGTGGTTCTCGCAGACCGTGACCGGCTGCGCGACCCGTCCCCTCACCCCCCGGACGTGGGCGAGCACCTGCTCCCGCGGGACGAGGTGGTCGGTCCAGCCGACGAGGGCCTCGTTCCCGACCGCCACGGCGGCGACGGTGTCCCGGTGCAGGTCCGCGAGCCTGGCCAGCCGGCGCAGCTCCTCCCGGTTCGCCTCCCGGTTGCGTGCGAGCCGCTCCGGGCCGTGCACCCCGCCCCACGGGCAGGCGGGGTTGTCCACCTCGCCGGCCAGCCAGGCCCCGAGGAGCACCTTCACCGGAAGCCCCTCCTCCCGGATCACGTCGAGCACGAGCTCGGCGTGGCGCGTGCAGTCGTAGAGGCGGAGGAACGACCAGTGGGGAGCGAGAAGGAGCAGGTCCTCCCGGACCTCCTCGCGGGTCGGGAAGACGCCGGCGTCGGGGCTCTGCCCGGCCCGGTACCCGGAGTAGCAGATGGCGTTCCCGGGGCGGAACCCGAGCAGCTCCTCGAGGGTCGCGCCGCGACCCGGGCCCTCAGCCGCCATGCTTGAGCTTCCCACGCTGGTCCCAGAGCCCCCAGTAGACGCCGCGGTCCCCCTCGTGGCTCGCCTTCCACTCCTCGTCGAAGGCCGAGAAGTAGAAGACGTCCAGGCCGGACCGCTCGGCCCAGCGCATCGTGTTCAGGAAGTAGAGCAACGCGTTCCGGTCGGAGGGCTCGGCGGCGCCGAGCGGCGCGCCCGCGCTCGGCCAGCCGGTCTCGGTGACGACCACTCGCTTCCCCCGGGCGGCAGTTCGCGCCCGGGCGACCATCTCGTCCAGGTAGCCGATGGAGTTCTCCAGGGAGCAGTACTCCCAGAACGGGTAGCAGTTCACGAGGAGCAGGTCGCAGGCGTCGGCCAGGCGCGGGTGGGCCGGGAACAGGTAGTAGGCGTCGACGTAGCCCACCGGGATGCCGGGGACGGCCTCCTTCACCCGGCGGATGGCCTCGACGAGGTCCCCCTCCGGAAGGTCCTCCCGGTAGAGCACCTCGTTCCCCACGGCGAGGACGTCGGCGTGTCCGGCCCGGGCGAGCTCGACCAGCCCCCGGATCTCCTCCTCGTTCTTCCGGGCGTCCTTCCCGAGCCAGGCCCCCACGAGCGTCTTCATGCCCAGCTCGTGGGCGATGCGCGGCGCGTGCTCGTTGCCGTCGGTGCAGGAGAAGGTCCGCACCCAGCGCACCGCGGGCGCGACGACGGCGAGCCGGTCGCGCACCTGCCCCTCCGTGAGGACGGTGCCGGCGTCCGGGCTCTGACCCTCCTGGTAGGCGCTGAAGCAGATGCCGTGGATGCGCGCTTCGAGGGTGCGGCGGAACTCCCGGGCGAGCGCCTCGAGCGGGAGGTCGGCGAGTTCCAGCCGGGCCGACCCCGCCGGCGGAGCATCCATGAGACGGTTCTTGGCGGGACCTGACACTCGGGCCTCCTCGCGTCCGGGGCGCGGCCGGCGGCTGCGCGCCTTGACAGTCGTGCCGGGCGCCCTTTAGTTTGTTCTGTCGCCGAACAAAGCTACGCCCGAACCGCCGAGGGGGGCAAGCCCCCCGGGAGCGCCGATGCGACGACAGCCTGGAATCCTCTACGGGCGCGGGCCCATCCCCCGCCGGTCCCGGCCGGTCTCCGGCCGCTTCGAGGGGGCCGGCGACGGCGAGTTCTACGTCATCGACGAGGCCCAGGGGATGCGCCCCTTCCTCGTGAGCCTGGTCAGCGACTCCGACCACTGGCTCTACGTGGCGAGCAACGGCGGGCTCACCGCCGGGCGCCGGAAACCCGGCCTGGCCCTCTTCCCGTACGTCACCGAGGACAAGCTCGTCGACGCCGCGGGCACGGCGGGACCGGTGACCGCGCTCCTCGTGACGCGTGGGCGCCGGCGCTGGCTCTGGCGCCCCTTCCACCCCTCCGACCTGCTCGCCTACGACGTCTCGCGGAGCCTGCGGAAGGACGTGCCCGGCAGCCGGCTCGCCTTCGAGGAGTGGAACCGGGACCTCGGCGTCGCCTTCCGCTACGAGTGGACCACGAGCGACCGGTGGGGATTCGTCCGGGAGTGCGCGGTCGAGAACCGCGGCCGGACACCCGCGCGGATCGAGGTGCTCGACGGGCTCGTGGGGCTGCTCCCGGCCAACGTGGACGAGCACCTCCAGCTCGAGTTCAGCTGCCTGCTCGACGCCTACAAGCGGAGCGAGCGCGTCGCCGGGACCCGCCTCGCCGTCTACGCGCTCGCCGCCCAGCCGGTGGACCGGGCCGAGCCCAGCGAGGCCCTCAAGGCCTCGACCGTC
>DAOMFN010000282.1:1240-3739 GCA_035429785.1 Anaeromyxobacteraceae bacterium | reverse complement strand
GAGCGCCACCACCGCCGCCACCGGCCCCGCGGCCTCCCGCAGGTGGAGCAGCGCGGCCAGCGCGTCGTCCACGATCGTCGACGGGTCGAACGCGCCCTGCGACGCACCCCGTCCCCGGTGCTGGAACCGCAGCGACGCGTGCCCGGCCCGCGCCGCGGCCCAGGCGACCTCGGCGAGGAGCGGCGCGTCCATGCCCTCGCCGTCCAGCGACGGGCAGATGAGCAGGGCGGGCGGGCGGCGCCCCCGGTGGTAGAGGGCCTCCAGCGTCACGTCCCCGGCGGCGACGAGCGCGGGGCGCTCCAGGTACTGGCCGGGCAGGACCATCCGGGCTCAGGCCGGCCGGCGGTAGAAGGAGCACTTCAGATAGCGCCCCTCCCGGAACCACGGCGCCACCGGGTGGTCCGGCGGCTGGCGCCGGTCCTCGACCAGCTGCAGCTCGACCCGGGCCTTGAAGGCCGCCTCCTTCACCGCGTCGGCGAACTGCTCCGGGGAGACCCGCGCGCTGCAGCTCGCGGTGACGAGCAGGCCTCCCGGCGCCACCACCTGCATCGCGGCCCGGTTCAGCGAGGCGTAGCCGGCGAGCGCCCCCTCCACCGCCTTCTGCGACTTGGCGAAGGCCGGGGGGTCGCACACCACGAGGTCGAAGAGACGCCCCTGGCTGCGGTAGCGGCGCAGGATCTCGAAGGCGTCCTCGGCGGCGAAGGCGTGGTCGGCCGGGTCGAGGCCGTTCGCGCGGAAGTTCTCCCGCGCCAGCGCGACGGCGTCCTGGTCGACGTCGATGGTGACGACGTGGCGCGCGCCCCCGAGCGCGGCGGCCACCGAGAAGCCACCGGTGTAGCCGAAGAGGTTGAGGGCGTCCCCGCGTCCGGCCGACATGTCCCGGACGAGCTTGCGGTTCTCCCGCTGGTCGAGGAAGAGGCCGGTCTTCTGCCCCCGGCGGACGTCGACGAGGAGCTTCATCCCGTGCTCCTCGATGGCGATGCGCTCCGGCGGGGCCTCCCCCCAGAGCACCCGACCCTTCGGCGCCTCCTCGTCCGACTCCTCGTCGCGCGGGACCTCGTCGCGCCCGAAGACCCCGGCGAGCCCCTCCACTTCCCGGCGCAGGGCGTCCACGATCCGGTCCCGGTGGGGCGTGAGGCCGGCCGAGTAGAGCTTCAGCACCGCGAAGTCGCCGTACCGGTCCACCACGACGCCGGGGAGGTAGTCGTTCTCCCCGTGGACGAGCCGGTAGCCCGTGGCGTCCCGCACCAGGTCGCGCCGCAGCGACAGGGCGCGTCGCACCCGGCCGCGCCAGAAGGCGTCGTCGATGGCCTCGGCCGGCTCGCGGGTGAGGACCCGCACGGTGATGGCCGAGTGGGGATCGAGGTACCCGCGGGCCACGAACCGGCCGTCCTCCACGACGTCGACGATGGCGCCGGCATCGAGACCCCGCGGCGCCTTCTCGATGGCCTTGCGAAAGACCCACGGGTGACCGGCGCGGAGGTGGCGCACGAGGTCCTTGCGGAGCTCGAGGGACGCCACGGCCCCGCCCGCGGTCCCCGCACCCGCCGTCCCGCCGTCGCGCACGCTCACGCCGCCCTCCCCCGCTCACCGAGACCGCGGGCGAAGTTCCCGATGACGAGCCCCGGGCGCGCCGCGCGGAGCGCCCGCAGCAGCGCCGGCACGCCCAGCGCCGGGCCCTGGCCGCCCCGGTCCCGGGCGATCTCCCAGTAGACGTCGGGGTCGATGGCGAGCGACCGGGTCTGGACCTGGTTTGCGCCCACCCGGCCCACCAGCGCCGCCAGGCGCGCGACCTCCTCCTCCCGGTCGGTGACGCCCGGGAAGACGAGCAGGTTGAGCGCGAGGTAGAGCCCGCTCCGGCGCGCCACCCGCATCGATTCCTCCACCTCGGCGAGCCCGTAGCGCGCCGGCCGGTAGTAGGCGGCGTAGAGGTCCGGCGACGCGGAGTTGAGCGAGATGCGGACCGCGTCGAGCCCTGCGTCGGCGAGGCTCGCGAGCGCCTCCGGCATCGACCCGTTCGTGTTGACGTTGATCGAGCCGCGGCCGGTGCGCTCCCGCGCGAGCCGGATGGCGCGCGCGATCTCCTTCCAGCGGAGCAGCGGCTCCCCCTCGCATCCCTGGCCGAAGCTCACCATCGCCCGGCCGCGGGCGCGGGAGAGGTGCTCCACGGCCACGTCCGCCATCTCCGCCGCCGACGGGGAGCGCCGGATGCGATCGTGGCTCGACGGCGGCATCCCCTCCGAGGTCTCGGACAGGCAGCCCACGCACCGCGCGTTGCACGCGGACGACGAGGGGATGGCCCCCTCGTCCCGGACGTAGAACGTGTTCTGGGCCGTGAAGCACGACCACTGCAGGGCGCACCGGGCGAGCTGCCGGTAGACCGGGTTGTCGGCGCGGGCGAGCCGCTCCTCGACCAGGCGCGGGAGCTCGGCCGTGGAGTGGCGGGCGGGGTCCCAGTGGCGCCGGCGGTCGGTGTGGAGCGCCCAGGCCACCGGGCCG
>DAOMFN010000282.1:0-1140 GCA_035429785.1 Anaeromyxobacteraceae bacterium | reverse complement strand
TGCCGCGCTCGTCGGCGAAGAGCAGTCGGGCCATGGCGTGGTCGGGCCGATTCATACCACCGGCGGCTTGCCAGCGCCCGGCGCGGACACAGGCTGGGATTCCCCAGTGATTCCAGGGGGACTGGCCGGTGACTTTCGCGGCGGACCGGGCGCGGGAACATTATGTTTTCGCCAGCGGTTTCGAGGATGCCGCGCCGCGAGGGAGGGAGCACACACGTGACGCCGATCCGAGCCCCCGAGGGACACCGCCGCGAGTTCGAGGCGCTGGCCCTCCCCCACCTCGACGGCCTGTACGCGGCGGCGCTGCGGCTCACCAAGAACCCTCGCGACGCCGAGGACCTGGTGCAGGACGCGGTGCTGCGCGCCTACCGCTTCTTCGACAAGTTCGAGCGGGGCACGAACATCAAGGCCTGGCTCTACAAGATCCTCACCAACACCTTCATCAACCGGTACCGCCGGACCTCGAAGGAGCGCGCCATCGTCGAGGACGAGCGGGACTCCGTGCAGGACCGTCTCGTGTCCCGCGACGCCGCCGACGTGGCCGAGGACCCGGAGCGCGCCTTCTTCGACCGGCTCCTCTCCGACGACGTGCTTCGGGCCATCGACGCCATCCCGGTGGACTTCCGGCTCGCCGTGATCCTCGCCGACCTCCAGGACTTCTCCTACAAGGAGATCGCCGACATCCTCGACGTCCCGGTGGGCACCGTGATGAGCCGGCTCTTCCGGGGTCGGCGGCTGCTCCAGAAGCAGCTCGCGGAATACGCAGCCGCTTCGGGCTTGTTGCAAGCGGGCAGGGATGGTGGAAGCATCGGCGAGGAGAGCGTGGACCTCGCCGCCTGGAAGCGGAAGCGCGGGATCTCGTAGGAGCGGATCGGTGACATGACGCAGGGCGCGACGACCAGCGACGGCTTCGACTGCGGCGAGGTGGACCGGCTCCTCGAGCCGTGGCTCGACGGGGAGTTCGGCGAGGAGGAGCAGGCCGGGCTCGAGGCCCACCTGTCGGCCTGCGCCCCCTGCCGCGCCCAGGCCGCCTCGGCCATGGCCTTCCGCTCCGCCCTCCGCGCGCGCCTCCGCGAGGCCTTCGCGCCCGGGACCCCGGCTGCCACCGCCCCCGACTCCCTGCGCCGCCGCATCTCGGCC
>DAOMFN010000281.1:0-3741 GCA_035429785.1 Anaeromyxobacteraceae bacterium | reverse complement strand
GCGGCACAGGGGCCGGCCGCGTGGGCGCCACGGCGGGACGCGTGCCGACCGCCGGCCGGGCCGGTGCGGAGCTGCGGGAGAGGCGGGCCAGCCGCTCCTCCTCCTCCGCGGGCGTCACCACGAGTGGAGGCTGGCCGTTGCGCTGCCGGGTCTCGTCCTCGGCGCTGTAGAACAGCTGGGCCGTGACCGCGCCGCGGACGACGAGCTCCCCGCGCTGGTTCTCGCCCCAGACCTCGATGTCGGCGGCGTAGCGGCCGCCCGGCTCGAAGCGGCGGTCGGCGACGCGGCCCCGCACGGTGACCACGTCCCCCGGCCAGACGATCTTCACGAAGCGTGCGCTGAAGCGCTTGAGCCGCGCGCCGCGCAGCCAGTCGGTGACGAGCTCGCCGAGGAAGCCCATGGCGAGCATCCCCGGGACGAGGACGCTCGGGAACCCGGCGTTGCGGGCGAAGGGCTCGTCGACGTGGAGCGGCCCGTAGTCCCCGGTGGCCCCGGCGAAGCGGGCGACCTGGGAGCGGTCCACCGGCGGCTTCACGAGCGGCGGCAGCTCGTCGCCGACCTTCACCGCCTCGAAGTAGAGCTGACGTGCGAGCAGCATCGGGTCCCTCGCTAGCCGCGCCGGAGGATGAAGGTCTCGCGGGTGCGGAACACGAGCTCGCCGTCCGCTCCCCGCCCCTCGGTCTCGATGACGAGCACGTCGCTCGCGCCGCTGGTCCCGGCCCGCTCCTGCACGTCGGCGACCTTGCTCCTCAGCACGAGCCGGTCGCCGGCGACGATGGGGCGCCCGTACTCGATCGACTCCTCGCCGAGGAGGAGCGACCGGGTGCCCAGGTCGAGGGCGTGCCGGAACTTCTCGTTCAGGGAGAGGACCGCCGGGAAGGTGGGAGGCGCCACGAGCGAGGAGAAGCCGGCGGCCCGGGCCGCCTCCTCGTCGGAGTGGATGGGGTTGGCGTCGCCGATGGCGTCGGCCAGCCGCCGGATGGCGCCCTTCTCCACCTCGACCACGGTGGGTTCGCTCTCCCGTCCGATGAGGGTCTTGTCGAGCATGCGCGCCTCGCTCAGGACCGCCCCGGGGGGAGGTCGAGCACCGTGACGAGCCCTTGCAGCATGGGAACCGCGGACGCCGCGTGGACGACCGACCAGGCGGTGGAGGCCTCGCCGGGAAACCCGCCGGGCACCACCAGCCGCAGCGGGGGGTCCGCCGCGAGGATCACCTCGTCGCGCGGATCGGCCGCGCCCACGGCGAGCACCACCTCGAGCCGCACCACCTCGCGGCCGTCCTGCCACCCGCGCGCGACCTGCCGGATGCCGGCGACGGCGCCGCGGGCCAGCGGCACCGGGCCGGGGAGGTCGCGATCGGCCAGCACCGGCTCGGCCTCCTCCTCCAGCTCGTCGAGGTCGAGCCCGGCCCCCAGCGCGGCCAGCGTCGCCGACTCGGCGAGCCCGACGTGCCCCACCGCCTCGGCCTCGACCGCGCGGGAGAACGCCTCCGGGGAGAGCCCCACCCCGCACTTCACCCACAGTGACTGACGGCGCCCGGACAGGTCCACCACGCGGCGGGCCTCGAGCCGGCGCACCTCGCCGGTGCCCTGGGAGAGGAGCGCCGGGAGCCGGTCGAGGGCCAGTCCCGGGTTCACGCCGGTCCCGACCACCGCCACGTCGTTGCGCTCGCAGAGGGCGTCGAGCCGGTCGGCCTCGGGCTCGTGGGCGAGCCAGGGGTAGGCGAGCTCCTCGCAGGTGGAGACCACGCTCACGCCCGCGCGCACCGCCTGCTCGATCGACGGCAGCACCTCGAGGAAGCGGGAGCCGGTCGCGAGCAGCAGCACGCCCCCGTCCGCGGCGCGCAGGGCCCGCGCGGGGTCGGCCTCCACCTCGAGGCCGGTGGGCGTGCCGAGGAGGGCGTCCAGCTTCCGCCCGGCGTGCGCGGGGTCGACGGCGCCGACGACGCGCAGGTCGGCGGAGGCCAGGGCTGCGCGGGCGACGGCCCGGCCGACCTCGCCGAGGCCCGCGACCACGACCGGGATGCCCGTTGCCTCGCTCGCCAAGGTTCCCTCCGCGGTCCGCAGGGGCGGAGCGCCGAGATTTCACGGAAATCCCGATGGTTATATGGCATCCCTCCAAAAGCCTTCAACAGGAACGCCGCTCCCGGAGTGAATCCCCGCCCCCGGGCCGCGCTCGCACCGGGTGGGTAGTCGATTTTTTTCAACGGATCCGGATGCTTGAACCGGGCACGCGGATCGCCGCGCCGCGGCGGCCCAGGTGGGGTGTCCCCCGACCCGCGACGGGGCCGGCGGGAGGGACCGGGCCGCTACCTGAGGAGATTCTCGAGGTAGCGCATCGCGGCCGGGTCGGACCAGTCGCGCGGGCCGATCACGTACGAGACGAGGTTCCCGCGGGCGTCGACGATGTAGGTCTCCGGGAACTTGAAGGAATCCGGACAGGAGCCGCGGGCGGTGCAGTAGTACTGCCGGGTCACCGACTGGTCGGCGTCGAGCAGGAACTCGACGCCGCCGGGGATCCGGCCGCCGAAGAACGTCTGGACGATGGGCCACTCCTCGTCGACCGAGACCGCCACCATCCTGAACTTGCCGGGGTGGCGCGCCATGAGCTCCTGCCCGAGCTGCAGCATGGAGGGCATCTCCTCGCGGCACGGGGGGCACCAGGTTGCCCAGAAGTTCACGAAGAGCACCTGCCCCTTCGCGTCTCCGACGGTGAAGGGCTTGCCCGCCGGGGTGCTCCCGAGGGGCGCGGGCGCGGGGCCGGGCCGGGCCGCCGGCGTGAAGGCGAAGGCCTTCACCGCCTCCTCGGCCCGTCGCGGCTCCTCCACGAACACCTGCCAGCCCTTCCATCCGAGCGCGGCCAGCCCGAGGGCGGCGATCGCCGCGGCGGTCACGACCAGGCTGCGCTTGGGCCGGTCTGCGGCCCCCGGTGCGTTCTCTTCGGCCATCGGCTGCCGGTCATAACACCGGTCGCTTCCTTGCCGCCACGGGTCTTTCCGGTGAGACTTCCCCCGTGCGCGGCCTCGCCGGCAGCTTCTCGCTCATGCCGCTCCCGGAGCTCGTGGAGTTCCTCTCCCGGCGCGCCGTGACCGGCTCGCTCACCTGCGAGCGCGGCGCCGTCCGCAAGACGATCTACCTCCGCGACGGCTGCGCCGTGGGCGCCGCCTCCACCGATCCGCGCGAGTTCCTGGGGCAGCTGCTCATCAACTTCGGCCACATCGACGAGGAGCAGCTCGCCAAGGCCTTCCGGACGCAGCAGGAGACCCGGATCCGGCTCGGCAAGGTGCTCGCCATGGTGGGCCTCGTCCAGCCGCGCGTGCTCCGGGACGTCCTCTCCATCAAGATCCGGGAGACGCTGCTCGACGTGTTCCGCTGGGACTCGGGGGTCTTCCGCGTCGACGAGGACCCGCCGCCGCCCGCCGACGACGAGCTCGGCGTGGAGGTGCCGCTCGCCGACATCCTCAAGGAGGCGGAGTTCCGCTCCACCGCCTGGGACGCCTTCCTCTCCCAGTTCCCGAGCGGGAGCGCGACCCTGCTCGTGGACGAGTCGCGCATCCCGGCCTCCGCCGGCGAGGGCACCATCGACGGGAAGCTGCTCGCGCTGGCGACCCACGGCCGCACCATCGACGAGATCGGCCTCGCCCTCCACGCCACCGAGTTCCACCTCTACCAGCGCCTCTACGCGCTGGCGCGCCAGGGAGTCCTGCGCGCCGCGCCGGTGGAGGAGCCGGCCGCGCCGGCG
>DAOMFN010000280.1:0-3794 GCA_035429785.1 Anaeromyxobacteraceae bacterium | reverse complement strand
AGGTCGAGGTCGGTCTCGGCGCCGTCGTCGGTGACGTAGACCTCGCCGTGCTGGAACGGGCTCATCGTGCCGGGGTCGACGTTGATGTACGGGTCGAGCTTGAGGTGGGTCACCTCCAGCCCCCGGTTCTCGAGCAGCGCGCCCATCGAGGACGCCGCCAGCCCCTTGCCGAGCGAGCTCACCACGCCGCCGGTCACGAACACGAACTTGGTCTTCTTGCCCCTCACCATGTCTCTCCCCTTTCCCCTCTACCGCCCGGCGGCGACGAGCGCCCGGGCCCTCTCCAGATCCTGGGGCGTGTCCACCCCGAAGCCGCTGTAGCTCGTGTCGACCACCCGGATGCGGAAGCCGTGCTCGAGGGCGCGCAGCTGCTCGAGCCGCTCCTCCCGCTCCAGCCGCCCCGGCTCGAGCGCGGCGAAGCGCTCCAGGAACGCGGCGGTGAAGGCGTACATGCCCACGTGGGCCCGGGCCAGCGGCGACGGGCCGCCGTCGCGGCGGGCCGGCACCCCGGCGCGGGAGAAGTAGAGCGCGTGGCCGGCCCGGTCGGTCACCACCTTCACCACCTCGGGGCGGGACCACTCCCCGTCCTCGAGGGGACGGGCGAGCGTGGCCATCTCGGTGCCCCCCTCGTCGAGCGCGTGCACGAGCGCCTCGATGGCGGCGGGCTCGATGAGGGGCTCGTCCCCTTGTAGATTTACGACGATGCTGGGGCGCGGAACCATGCCCCGCGCGGCGAAGGCCACCCGGTCGGTGCCGGTCTCGGCGGGGCCGGTCAGCGCGACGTCGGCGCCGGCGGCCCGCGCCGCCTCGGCGATGCGCTCGTCGTCGGTCGCCACCACCACCACGTCCACCCCGTTGGCCCTCCGCGCACGCTCCACCACCCGCGCGACGAGCGGCTTGCCGTGGATGTCGGCGAGGGGTTTCCCGGGGAGGCGACTTGCCCCGAACCGTGCGGGGATGATGACCGCGACGCGCCTCACGCCGGGATCCGGTTGTATGCGTCGCGGGCGGAGAGGTCAACGACGGCCGGCGGAAAAGAAAGGCGCGCCAGGGGCCGCCGCGGAACGCCTGCAAAGACGGGCACTTCCCCGGTCCCGCGGGGGGCGGTATGGTGCGCCGCCATGCCGGTCGTGCGGGTCCCATTCGTGGTCGAGCCGAACTACGCCGGCTGGCGCCTCGACCGCTACCTCCAGGAGAAGATCCGGCGCCTCTCCCGGGAGCGGATCCAGCGGCTCATCGAGACCCGCCTCGAGCACGAGGGGCCCTCCCGCCTGAAGCCCGCCACCCGGGTGACGGCGGGCATGCGGTTCTCGCTGCTCAAGGAGGCCGACCCCGAACCGGAGACCCCCATGGCCTTCGGGGTGGTCTTCGACGACGCGCGCCTCCTCGTGGTGGACAAGCCCGCCGGGCTCCCGGTGCACCCCACGGCCCGCTACGCCGAGCACACCTTCACCGCGCTCGCGAAGGCCGCGTTCCCCGCACGCAAGGTCGACCCGGCCCACCGGCTCGACCGGGAGACCTCGGGGCTGCTCGCCTGCGGGTGCGCGCCGAAGTACACGAAGGCGCTCAAGGCCGCGTTCGCCGGCGGCCGGGTCGAGAAGGCCTACCTGGCGCTCGCGCTGGGGACGCCGCCCACCGACCGCTTCGAGGTGGAGGCGGCGCTCGCCCTCACCGGGTCGAGCGGCGTGAAGGTCCGCATGCACGTCTCCCCCGGCGGCCTGCCCTCCCGGACCGCCTTCGAGGTGCTGGGGCGTCGCCGTGCGGCCGACGGCGCCCCGGTGACGCTGCTCGCCTGCCGGCCCCGCACCGGCCGCCAGCACCAGATCCGGGCCCACCTCCACCACGCCGGGCTCCACCTCGTGGGAGACAAGATCTACGGGCCGGACGAGATGATCTTCGACCGGTTCACGCGGCGCGAGCTGACGGAGGCCGACCACGCCGTCCTGCGGCTCCCGCGGCAGGCGCTGCACGCCTGGCGCCTCGCGCTCCCCCACCCGGACACGGGGGAGCGGATGGAGCTCGAGGCCCCGCTCGCGCCGGACCTCCAGGCGTTCTGGGACGCCTGCGGGTAGCGCCCCGTGGCGGGCGAGACCCTAGTACGGCGTCCCGTCGCGGTGCGTGTAGACCGGCCCGGCAGGGCCCTCGTGGTAGGCGAGGTCGTCGTCCGGATAGCTGGCATGGTCCCGCGGGTCGTGGTTGCTCACCTCGAGGTACCGCGCCGGCCGGTCGCTCCGGTTCACGACCTGGTGGCCGTTCGTCGTGCCTGCCGGGAACCCGGCGCAGGTGCCGGCCGTGAGCCGCTGCTCCCCCTCGTCGGTGCGGAGGATCACCTCGCCCTCCAGGACGAAGACGAACTCCTCCTCGTGGGTGTGGTGGTGGCGCATCGACGACTCCTTCCCCGGGGGCAGCGTCGTCAGGTTGATCCCGAGCGCGGTCAGGCCGAGCGCCGGGGCGAGGGGCCGCTTCTCGCGGGGCAGCACGCGGGAGCGGAACGGCTCGGGGTAGCCGGAACCGGTGCGGGGCGGGACGTCGGCGGGGTCGAGGGCGGGGCGGTGGAGGGGCATGGGCCCTGCCTTAACGGGTCCCGTCCCCGGGTGGCCCCATTTTCCTCTGCGCCGCGCGGAGGTGGCGGCGGAACTCGGGAAGGAGCGGGGAGCCCATCGCCTCCCCCAGCTCCACCGCCCTCTCGTAGGCCGCCACCGCGTCCGCCGTCCGGCCCGCGGCCTCGAGCGCCTCACCCAGGCTGTCCTGCGCGTTGGCCGAGCCGGGGTATCGCTCGGCGTTGCGGCGGAGCACCGCCACCGCCTCGGTGGTCCGCCCGGCGGCGAGCAGCGCGTAGCCGGCCTCGTTCACCGCACCCTCCGGCGGGGGTACCTCGAAGCCCATGCGCGCGGAGAGCGCGCGGTGGCGGGACTCGAGCGCGTCGGCCGACTCGCGGAGGCGCCCCGTCGCCGGATCGCGCGGGGGCAGGAAGCCGTCGAAGACGAACCGCAGGCCGGAGGCGGTGGAGACCAGCGGGACGATCCCGTGCGGGTCGGCCGGCTGGCGGACGGCCTCCCAGCGGAACCCGGGCGGCGCTCCCTCGCGCAGCTCCGACTGCAGGGCCTCGAAGGCCGGCACCATGTCGGCCTCGTCCCCGAGCGAGAGGAAGAGCGACCGGTCGAGCGCCCCGGGCTCGCGCAGCCTTCGCCCGAGCTCCTTCACCACCAGCCGATCGTCCCAGTGGGCGGACGGGCTCATGGCCAGGTAGGCGTCGAAGGACGCCGGGGCCGTCGCCAGCGCGTGGAGCGCGAACAGGCCGCCCAGGGAGTGGCCGGAGAGCACCCGGAACCGCTCGGTCCGGAAGGCCGACGCCACCGCCGGGACGAGCTCCTGCACCAGGAAGGCGAGGAAGCGGTCGGCTCCGCCGGAGGTGGGGAGCGGCCTCGCCCGGGACGGGGTGAAGTCGCGGTTGCGATCGACGTTGCGCACGGCCACCACGATGACCTTCGGCATGGCGCCCTGGCGGGCCAGGAAGGCGGCGGTGGCCGCGGTGTGGTCGAGGTGGTCGTCGCCGTCGAGGGTGTAGACCACCGGGTAGCGATCCGCGCCGCGCCCGTAGCCGTCCGGGAGCCGGATGCGCGCCACCCGGGGCTCCCCGAGCACCTTCGACTCGATGCGCAGCTCGCGCAGACCGCAGTCGGGGCAGGCGGCCGGGGGGCGCGGGTCCGGCGGATCGCCGGCACGGGCGGGGTTCGCGGCGAGGGCGAGCGCCGCCGCGAGGGAGGCGAGGACGGGCTTCATGGCGGGCTCCC
>DAOMFN010000279.1:0-3796 GCA_035429785.1 Anaeromyxobacteraceae bacterium | reverse complement strand
AAGACCTGCCCGAAGTGCCGCCAGCCCATCGAGGGCGACGAGGAGTACATCTGCTGCGCCAACGCGAAGCTCCAGTGGCGCTGCGACTCCTGCGCCAAGGTGAGCGAGGGCTTCGCCTTCCCGTACGGCCAGTGCCCGGCCTGCGGCGGGAAGCTCGCTCCGCTGGGTGACCGGTCCATCGCCGACGCCAAGGCGCTCGAGGCGGTCCGCACCGCCTTCGAGATCGAGCTGGGCGGCATGGCCTTCTACAAGCGCGCCGCCGCCGAGGCGAAGGACCCGCAGCTCCAGGCCCTCTTCGCCAAGTTCGCGGAGATGGAGAAGGAGCACATGGCGACCCTCTCGGCCCGCTACCACGTCGACGTGGCGCAGGCCTCGGAGGGCTTCAGGACCGATCGGGCGGCGATCTACGCCGGCATCCCCAACGACCCGCAGGACCCGGCCAACCTGTTCCGCATCGCCATCGCCTTCGAGCAGCGGGCCGTGAAGTTCTTCTCGGAGAAGGGCGAGCAGTGCGCCCCGGGCTCCATGGAGCAGCAGCTGTACCGCGAGCTCGCCGCCGAGGAGCGGGAGCACGTGGACATCCTCGCCACCGAGCTCTCCCGCTTCAAGGCGGGCAAGCCCGGGCTCCTGTAGCCGCACGCGGGATCGGGTCGATGCTCCCTCGCGCGGTCCTGTTCGACCTCGACGGGACCCTCATCGACTCGATCCCGCTCATCCTGTCCTCCATGCAGGCGGCGTTCGCCGGACACCCCCGGCCGCCGTCGGTGGCGGAGTGGACGGCCCTCATCGGGACGCCGCTCGACGCCATGATCCGCCGCTGGGCCGTCGACGAGGCCGACGTGGAGCGGGTGAAGGAGCGCTACAAGACCCACCAGTGGGCCCACCACGACGCGATGGTGCGCGCCTTCCCCGGGGTTCCCGAGATGCTCGCCACGCTCCGGGCCCGCGGGATCCGGATGGCGGTCGTCACCTCCAAGCTCGAGCCGTCGGCGCGGAGGTCCCTCGATTTCCTGGGGCTTTCCGGCCACTTCGAGCTCGTGGTCGGGCTCGAGGCCACCGAGCGGCACAAGCCCGATCCGGCTCCCGTGCACCACGCCGTCGACGCGCTCGGGGCCCGGCCCGGGGAGGCGGCCTTCGTCGGCGACTCCCCGCACGACGTCGAGGCGGGCAACGCCGCCGGGGTGGCCACCGTGGCCACGCTCTGGGGCCCCTTCAGCCGGGAGCAGCTCGCCCGCGCCCGGCCGCGGGCCTGGGCGGAGCGGGTGGAGGACGTCCTCCCGGCGCTCGAAGGGCTCGGGATCCCGGGCCTGTAGGCCTCGCCCCACCCGGGCGACCCCGGCGGCTGGCCAAGCCGCCCGGCGCGGTTAGAATCCGGGCATGGCAAACGCATACGAGAACTACCAGGTCGCGGTCCGCGCCGGCGCCGACGTCGAGCGCCGCTTCATGGCCTCCGTCTACCGCTGGATGACGATGGGCCTGCTCGTCACGGCCGCCGTCGCCTTCTGGGTGGCGAGCACCCCGGCCGTCCTGCAGGTCATCTTCGGCAACAAGATGGTGTTCTGGGGGCTCGTCATCGCCCAGTTCGGCCTCGTCATCGCCCTCTCCGCGGCGGTGAACAAGCTCTCGGCGGGAGCCGCCGGGGCGCTCTTCGTCCTCTACTCCGGCCTCACCGGGGCCACCCTGTCGGTCGTCCTGCTCGCCTACACGGGCGCGTCGGTGGCCTCGGCCTTCGCGGTGACCGCCGGCACCTTCCTCGCCATGTCGGTCTACGGCACGGTGACGAAGCGGGACCTCACGAGCTGGTCCACGTTCCTCTTCATGGGGCTCATCGGCATCGTCATCGCCAGCATCGTGAACATCTTCACGAAGAGCGGGATGGTCTCCTGGGTGATCTCGGCCGCGGCCGTGGTGGTCTTCACCGGCCTCACCGCCTACGACACCCAGCGTCTCCGCCGCATGGCCGCCGCCGGGCCGACCGCGGCCGCGCTCCCGGTGAACGGGGCGCTCGCGCTCTACCTCGACTTCATCAACCTCTTCCTGTCGATCCTGAACATCTTCGGCGGGCGCAGGAACTAGCGCGCGGTCCCTGGCCCGCCGGGGGACGGGCTACTTCGGCTGCAGCCAGCCGTCCTTCGTGAGCAGCTCGGCGGTGAGCACGGCTCCGCCTGCCGCGCCGCGCACCGTGTTGTGGGACAGGGCCACGAAGCGCCAGTCGAAGAGGGCGTCGGGGCGCAGCCGCCCGATGGTCACGCCCATGCCGTTGCCGGCGTCCCGGTCGAGCTTCGTCTGCGGCCGGTTCTCCTCCTCGAAGTAGGTGAGGAAGGGCTTCGGCGCGCTGGGGAGGTCGAGGAGCTGGGGACGGCCCTGGAACTCGCGCCACAGGCCGACGATCTCCTCCTTGGACGCCTTCTTCTCGAGCTGGAGGAACACCGCGGCCATGTGCCCGTCGGAGGCGGGGACCCGGATGCACTGGGCGGAGATGACCGGCTCCGTGGCGCTGGAGATCTTGCCGCCCTCCTGGCGCCCCCAGATCTTCATCGGCTCCTTCTCCGACTTCTCCTCCTCCCCCTTGATGAAGGGGATGAGGTTGTCGACCATCTCGGGCCAGGTCTCGAAGGTCTTCCCGGCGCCGCTGATCGCCTGGTAGGTGCACACCGCGATGCGCTTCGGCCCGAACTTCATGAGCGGGTGGATGGCGGGGACGTAGCTCTGCAGCGAGCAGTTGGGCTTCACCGCGATGAAGCCGCGCGACGTGCCGAGCCGCTTGCGCTGCGCCTCGATCACCGACGCGTGCTCCGGGTTCACCTCCGGCACCATCATCGGGACGTCGGGCGTCCCGCGGTGGGCCGAGTTGTTGGAGACCACCGGGGTCTCGGCGCGCGCGTAGTCCTCCTCGAGCTTGGCCGTCTCGTCCTTCGTCATGTCGACGGCGCAGAAGACGAAGTCGACCTGGCCGGCGATGGCCGCGACGTCGCTCGCGTTCTTCACGGTGAGCGCGGCGGCGGCGGCCGGCGGGGGCTTCGCGAGCGCCCAGCGCCCCTTCACGGCGTCGGCGTACTTCTGGCCCGCCGAGTTCGCGCTGGCCGCGACGAGGGTGACCTCGTACCAGGGGTGGTTCTCGAGCAGGGCCAGGAACCGCTGGCCCACCATGCCCGTCGCGCCGAGGACGCCGACGCGGAACTTCTTCGTGCTCATGATCGCTCCGTGTTCTCTGAGGAAGCCGGCGGGGAGTTGCCGGGCCGGGCAGGGTACCACGAACCCGGTACCCGTGCGCCGGGAGGGGAGGGGTCGCGCCGCCACCCGGGGTCCGCCCGCCCGCGGTGCCGCCGCCTCCGGGTCGACCCACGGCACGCACGATCCGTCGCGATCCCGGGCCCTTGCGACGGCCCGGCCGCGCCACCCCGCCCCGGCCGATCTGGCCCCGCCCTTGCTTCACCAGGAGTCGAGGCCCGGGCAGGGTGGGGCCCAGCGAGGTGGTCGCCATGGAGTGGACGCACATGGCCGTCGTCGTCGGCATCGCCCTCGTTGCGGGCCTCCGGACCGTGCGGGCGGCGTCGGCGTCGCCCTCTACCCGGCCCTCCGGGCCGTCCGGGCGGCTGGGGTGGCGGCCCCCGCGCCGGCGCGCATCTCGCCGGGTCGCCCCCCGCGCCGGGCCTGACGGCTCGACGAACCCCGACCGGTCTCCCTAGGGCCGGACGAGGCGACGGAAGGGAGAGGGTTCCGGAGGACGGCCGGGGCTCTCTCCCTGCTTCTTTCCGAGCCCCCATCCCCACGCACCCATCCCCACCTCCACGCC
>DAOMFN010000278.1:0-3801 GCA_035429785.1 Anaeromyxobacteraceae bacterium | reverse complement strand
CCCCGTTCCCCCAAATGAGTCCTCCACGCGCTCCGCGATTGGCGGTGGAGTGGTCCTCGCGACGCCACACCACGACGAGGAGTTCCCGAGATGACCATGCCGACCCGGATCGCGCCTGCAGCCCTCCTGCCCCTGCTGGGCCTGCTCGCCACGGCGACCGCCTGCGGAGGATCGAGCGCGGCGGACCCGGAGCCCGCGCTCCAGGAGATGGTCTCCCGGAAGTGGGCCGCCTACGCCGAGAGCATCGGCTACCCCGCCGCCGGCGGGGCCGTCCTGTACGTCTCCACGCCGTCGCGCAGTTACTTCGCGGCCACGGGGATGGAGAACGCCAGCCCGGCCATCCACTTCCGGATCGCGAGCAACACGAAGACCTTCACCGCCGCCGCCATCATGCTCCTGCAGCAGCGCGGGCTCCTCGACGTCGACGACCTCGTCACCGACCCCATCCCCGGCACCCAGACGCCCTACGTCCCGGACACGGCGGGCTACGCCATCCCGTACAAGGGCGAGATCACCATCCGGATGCTGCTCTCCCACCGGGCCGGCGTCTTCGACGTCACGAACAGGAACATCCCGGCCGACGCCCCCTGCCCGTACGCGGGGAAGAACTACCTCCTGACCCAGGACCTGACCCGGCAGTTCACCTTCGACGAGCTGGTGGGCGTGGTGGCCGGGTGCGGCGTCTCGTTCTCGACCCCTGCGCAGGACGAGTACCACTACAGCAACACCGGCTACTCGCTGCTGGGGAAGATCATCGAGCGGGTCTCCGGCCAGCGGTACGCCGACTTCGTCATGCAGAACCTGGTCGTCCCCAACGGCCTCACCGCGACCTCCTCCCCGAGCCTCGCCACCGAGACCACCCTCCCCGCGCCCTTCGCGGTCGGCTACTCCTTCGACTACCTCGTCCCGGGCGCGCTCGTGGCCACGGTGGCCGACAACATGTCGATCAACACCGCCGAGGGGAACATGATCTCCACGCCCGAGCAGCTCGCGGCGTGGAACCGGGCACTCCTGACCGGAAGGGCAGGGCTCGACCCCGCCACGGTCGATCTCATGAAGTGCACGGTGCCCGCGGGGGACGCGAACTGCTACGGACTCGGGTTCCAGACCTTCCCCGGCCTCGGCTACGGCCACACCGGCGCCCACAACGGCTACCTGTCGGTGATGCTCTACGACCCGGCGAACGACGTGTCGCTCGTCCTGTTCTTCAGCCTCGTGAACTTCGCCGACATGGGGCCGGAGGGGCGCCTCCTGTTCGACATCGCGACCGAGGCGAGGACGATCCTGGGGTACTGACCGGGCCCGCCGCGGCCCCGAAGCCCGGAAGGGGCCGCCCACGCGGTCGCGCTGGAACGCCGACGCGCGGCCGCTAGATCCCCGCCATGCTGACGACGGTCGCGCTGTCGCTGCTCCTCGCGGGAGGCCCCATGAGCGTCCACGACTTCACGGTGAAGACCATCGACGGTGGCGAGGTCTCCCTCTCCCGGTACAAGGGGAAGGCGCTCCTCGTCGTGAACACCGCCTCGGAGTGCGGCTACACGCCGCAGTACAAGGGGCTCGAGGAGCTGTACCAGGCCTACAGGGCCCGCGGGTTCGAGGTCCTGGCCTTTCCCTCCAACGACTTCGGAGGCCAGGAGCCGGGCACGAACGCGGAGATCAAGAAGTTCTGCGAGCGGCGGTACCGGACGACCTTCCCGCTCTTCGCCAAGATCGCGGTGAAGGGCAAGGACGCCGACCCCCTCTACCGCTGGCTGACCACGCTGCCCGTGAACGGCGGGCCCGTGACCTGGAACTTCAACAAGTTCCTCGTCGACCCGCAGGGGGCCGTGGTCGCCCACCTCGACTCGAGCGTCGAGCCCACCTCCGCGGAGATGCGGAAGCGCGTCGAGGCCGTCCTCCCGCCGAAATGATCCAGCGCGTCCGCTTCGAGCAGTGGGTGCCCGTCCCCCTGGACCGGGTGTTCCGCTTCTTCTCCGATCCCCGCAACCTCCCGGGACTCATGCCGCCGGAGCTCGCGGCCGAGATCCGGAGCATCGAGAGGGCCCCCGCGCCCCCCGGCGCGGAGGGCCACGGCGCGCAGGCTCCCGCCGGCGTGGGCACGGAGATCACCTTGTCGGTGCGGCTGCTCCCGCCGCTGCCGATCCGGACGGCGTGGGTGGCGCGCATCGTCGAGTTCGACCCGGGCCGGCAGTTCACCGACGTCCAGGTGAAGGGACCCTTTCGCCACTGGAGGCACCGCCACGCGTTCGCGTCCGCTCCGCGCGCCGGATCGGACGGGACGCTCGTGGTGGACGACCTCGAGTACGACGTCGGCCTCGGGAAGCTCGGCGACGCCGTGGCGCGGTGGTTCGTGGCCGACCGGCTCCGCGAGACGTTCGAGGCCCGGCAGCGCCGCCTGGAGAGCGTGCTGGCCCGCCCGTGACGGGCACGTCCGTTCCCCGCGGATTAGGCTTGGACGCCGTGCCGACACCGGTCCTCTCCCTCGAGAAGGTCTCGAAGTCCTACGCGCTGCCGGGCGGGCGGAGCTTCACCGCGCTCGCCGGGGCATCGCTCGAGGTCGGCCCGCGGCGCACCGTCTCCATCACCGGGCGCAGCGGCTCGGGGAAGTCCACCCTGCTCCACCTCGCCGCGGGGATCGACGCGCCCACCGCCGGCCGCGTCCTGCTCCTCGGGCGCGACCTCGGCGCGCTCGGCGACCGGGAGAGGACGCTCGCCCGCCGCGAGAGCGTCGGCCTCGTCTTCCAGTTCTTCCACCTGCTCCCCCACCTCTCGGTCCGGGACAACGTCCTGCTCCCCGCCCTCGTCGGCGGACGCACCCGGGCGGACGACGAGCGCGCCGCGGCGCTCCTCGCGCGCGTGGGGCTCGGCGCGCGCGCCGACCAGCCGGTCCAGCAGCTCTCCGGCGGGGAGATGCAGCGCGTCGCCATCTGCCGGGCGCTGCTCCGCCGGCCGCGCCTCCTGCTCGCCGACGAGCCCACCGGGAACCTCGACGAGGCGAACGGGCTCGCCGTGATGGAGCTGCTCCTCGAGGTCGCCCGCGAGGAGGAGAGCTCGCTCGTGTACGTCACCCACAGCCGCGAGCTCGCCACGCTCGCCGACGAGTCGTGGCGGCTCCACGACGGCACCCTCGAGCGCGCTTGACCGGCTACTTCCGCAAGGCCCTCGTCGCGGAGGTCCGGAACGGGCGCGGGCTCGTCCTCCTCTCCGTGCTCGGCGTCGCCCTCGGCGTGGGCTCGGTGCTCTCCATCCGCATCCTCGACCAGGGCGCGCTCGGCGCCTTCGAGGGCACGGTGCGGGCGGTGAGCGGGGACGCGGCCCTCACCGTGGTGGGCAGCGGCCCGAGCTTCCCGGAGGCGCTCTACCCGGCGGTGCTGGCCGAGCCGGGCGTCGCCGCCGCCGTCCCCCTGACCCGCACCGAGGCCGCGGTGGAGGGCGGGCCGCCGCTCTTCCTCGAGGTGCTCGGCGTCGACCTGCTCGCTCCCGTCCGGCTGCCCTGGCAGGGCGATCGCTCCGCGGTGGCCGATGCCCTCGCCTCGCCCGCGTGGCTCGCCGTGACCCCGCAGCTCGCGGCGGAGCGGGGATGGAAGGTGGGGGACGAGGTCCGGGTGTCGGCGGGGGCGCGCCGGGCCACGCTGCGCATCGGGGCGCTCGTCGACTTCCGCCGGGTGAGCCCCCTCGCGAGCCCGCGCCTCGCGGTGATGGACGTCGCCGAGGCGCAGGCGCTCCTCGGTCCTCCGGGACGGCTGCACCAGGTCGACGTCTTCGTCGCCCCGGGCACCGACGTCGCCGGCCTGGCGCGGC
>DAOMFN010000277.1:0-3807 GCA_035429785.1 Anaeromyxobacteraceae bacterium | reverse complement strand
CGCTCCGAGCCCACGCGGGTACGGGAGGGCTTCCGCGCCACGCTCGCGGCTGTCCGGGGAGAGCGGCAGTTGCACGAGCGGGCCGCGGCGGAGGCCGAGATCCAGGGGCGGAAGCTCGCCGAGTTCCTGGCGGCCCTGCCTCCCACCCGGACCGACGCGGCGCCCTACACCGGGTTCGGCGCGCTCCGGGGAAAGCTGCCGCGGCCCGCCGGGAAGCGCATCGAGGTGGGGTTCGGCCAGGTCGTGGATCCCCGCTTCCGGACCGTGACCGTCCACCGCGGCGTGGACATCGCCGCGGAGCGCGGGGAGGACGTCGTGGCGGTGGCCCCGGGCCGGGTGGTTCACGCCGGGTGGTTCAAGGGGTACGGGAACCTCGTCATCGTGGACCACGGAGAGGGCTACCACACGCTGGTGGCGCACCTCGCCTCGATGACCGCCGCCGCCGGCGAGGAGGTGGCGCCGGGTGCGATCCTCGGCACGGTCGGGGACACCGGATCCCTGAAGGGCGCCTACCTCTACTTCGAGATCCGGGAGCGCGGGCGACCGGTCGACCCGCGCATCTGGCTGGCCCCGTGAGCCGCGGCCCCGGCCCGGCTATGATCCCGCGATGACCTCCCGCCGCTCCGGTCGCCTCCTCGCGGTGCTCGCGGTGCTCTCCCTCCTCGCCCCCGCGGCGGCGAGCCCGGCGCCCCGCCGCGACACCACGCAGCCCTACCGCTCGCTCGACGTGCTCGCCGAGGTGCTGGCCCACATCCAGAACGGCTACGTGGACGAGATGAAGGAGAAGGAGCTCGTCCAGGCGGCGGTGGAGGGCATGGTGGCGCGCCTCGACCCCCACTCGATGATCCTCCGCCCCGACGCCTTCCGCGCGATGCGGGACGAGACGACCGGCGAGTTCGACGGGGTGGGCATCGAGGTCACCCAGGCCGGGGAGGGGATCGTCGTGGTGGCGCCGCTCGCCGGATCGCCCGCCGAGCGGGCCGGCATCCTCTCCGGCGACCGGATCGTGTCCATCGACGGCGCGCCGGCCCGGGACATGGCCCTCGCCGAGGCCGTCCGGCGCATGAAGGGGGCGGCGGGGACCCCGGTCGTCGTGGGCATCGAGCGGGAGGGGCTCCGCGAGCAACGGACCTTCACCCTGGTCCGGGACCACGTCCGGACGACGAGCGTGGACTGGCGGGTCGAGGACGCGGCGGCCGGCATCGTCTACGTCCGCATCCGGAGCTTCCAGGACCGCACCGACCGGGAGGTCCGCCAGGCCCTCGACGGCGCGCGCCGGCAACTCGGCGGTCCCATCCAGGGACTCGTGCTCGACCTCCGGAACAACCCGGGCGGCCTGCTCGATCAGGCCGTCCGGGTGGCCGACCGCTTCCTCGACCGGGGAATCATCGTGACCACGGAATCGCGCGGCCGGAAGCCGGAGGTGGAGGAGGCCCACGAGGAGGACACCGAGCCCGGCTACCCGATCGCCGTCCTCGTGAACCGCGGCAGCGCCAGCGCCAGCGAGATCGTCGCCGGGGCCCTCCAGGACCACGGTCGCGCCACGCTCGTCGGGTCGCGCACCTACGGGAAGGGCTCGGTCCAGACCCTGCTGGAACTGGAGGACGGCTCGGCCCTGAAGCTCACGGTCGCCCGCTACTTCACGCCGAAGCACCGGTCCATCCAGGACCGCGGCATCACCCCCGAGGTCGCCGTCGCCGACCGGCCGGCGACGGGCCCGGAAGGGGGGCAGGATGCCCTCCCTCCCGCATCGCCCGGAGGGGAGGCCCGCCCCCGGCGGGACCCCCCGGATGCCGCACTGACCCGGGCGGTCGAGGTCGTCCGGACCGGGCCCGGGGCGACGGCGGCCCAGCGCCCGGCGCCCTGACCCCCGGGAAAGCCCGGGGTTGACTTCGTGACGCAGGAGGCTAAACTTCGCGCCGTCTTGGGCCCAGGGGAGCGGTGAGACCGCCAACCTCGACACTCGGCGTGTCCCTGCGCCAGCCGCTCCGCTCCCTACCCCGATAAACGATGAGCTCCTTCGAGATCGCAGTCGTCGCCGCCTACGGGCTGGTCCTCCTCGTCCTGTCCGTGTACGGGTCGCACCGGTACTTCATGGCGTACCTGTACTACCGCCACAAGTACAACGTCCCCGTTCCCCGGCGCCGCTGGGAGGAGCTCCCCCGCGTCACCGTCCAGCTGCCCGTCTTCAACGAGATGTACGTCGTGGAGCGGCTCATCGGGGCGGTCTGCGAGCTCGACTACCCGCACGACCGCCTCCAGATCCAGGTGCTCGACGACTCGACCGACGAGACCACCCTGATCTCCCGCCGGGCGGTGGAGGCCTGGAGGGCCCGCGGCCTCGACATCGAGTACGTCCACCGCACCAACCGCCAGGGCTTCAAGGCCGGCGCCCTCGAGAACGGGCTCCGCACCGCCACCGGCGACTTCGTGGCCGTCTTCGACGCCGACTTCGTCCCGCCGCGCGACTTCCTCCGGAAGACCGTCCACTTCTTCACCGACGACGGCGTGGGCATGGTGCAGGTGCGCTGGGAGCACCTGAATCGCGGGTTCTCGCCCCTCACCGAGGTGCAGTCGATCCTCCTCGACGGCCACTTCGTCATCGAGCACACCGCGCGCAACCGCTCCGGGCGCTTCTTCAACTTCAACGGCACGGCGGGCATCTGGCGCCGGACCACCATCGCCTCCGCCGGCGGCTGGCAGCACGACACGCTGACCGAGGACCTCGACCTCTCCTACCGGGCCCAGCTGAAGGGCTGGAAGTTCCTCTACCTCCCCGAGGTGGTGGCGCCGGCCGAGATCCCGGTGGAGATGAGCGCCTTCAAGAGCCAGCAGCACCGCTGGGCCAAGGGCTCCATCCAGACGGCGATGAAGCTCCTGCCCCGGATCTGGAAGAGCGACCTTCCCCGGGAGGTGAAGAAGGAGGCCTTCTTCCACCTCACCGCGAACGTCGCCTACCTCCTCATGATCCCGCTCGCCATCCTGATGCCCATCACGGTGGTGGTGCGGGTGAGCCACGGCTGGATCGAGGTGCTGCTCCTCGACCTGCCCTTCTTCGCCGCCGCGACGATGAGCGTGCTCGCCTTCTACGTGGCCAGCCAGCGCGAGATCCAGGCCACCACCTGGCAGCGGGTGAAGTACCTCCCCTACCTCATGGCGCTCGGCATCGGACTCTCCGTGAACCAGGCCCGCGCGGTCGTGGAGGCCCTGCTCGGGCACCAGACCGTCTTCACCCGGACGCCCAAGAGCGGCGTGCAGGGGCGCGCCGCCGCGCCCGCCCCGCGGAAGCGGTACCGGGTGGCCGTGAGCCTGCAGCCGCTCCTCGAGCTGGCTCTGGCCGCCTACTTCACGCTCGCGGTGGCCTGGGTCATCGACCGGGGCGTCTGGTACTCCCTGCCCTTCCTCGTCCTCTTCCAGGCCGGCTTCGCCTACGTGGGCCTGAAGAGCGCCGCGGAGGGGCTGCGCGACTTCTGGACCCGGCTCGCGCCGACGCCCCGGCAGGTCGCCGACGCGGAGTGACGGCGTCCCCGCGGGGACGCCGCCTCCGGGCCTACCCCAGCACCTTCTCGTGCAGGGTGTCGCCCGCCGGAAGCTCCTCGACGGCGCCGTAGCCCACCCGCTCCCAGAAGGCGCGTGCCCCGGCGTTCTCGCCGGTCACCGACAGGCGCAGCGCCAGGAACCCCTCGCTCCGGAGCGCCTCCTCGAGCCCCAGGGCGGCCTCGCGCCCCAGGCCCCGCCCCTGCAGGTCCTCCCGCAGGAGCAGGAGCCGGACGTGGGCCGCGCCCGGATCGGGCCAGTGGAGCTGGA
>DAOMFN010000276.1:0-3811 GCA_035429785.1 Anaeromyxobacteraceae bacterium | reverse complement strand
CCCCCTGCACCCTGCCGGCTACCCTCGCCTTCGCCGCCAACCCCGACTTCGCCTACTTGGCCTATGACCTCGGCGGGCGGGTGGTCGTGGTGGCGAAGGACCTGCTCACGAGCTTCCTCGCCGCGGTGGCGCCGGGCGAGCTCGTCGATGGCGCGGCGCCGGCGGCGCACTCCCCCCAGGCCCACGAGGCGGCCACGGGCGGGGCCGGTATTCCCGGGGCCACGCTCCGCGACCCCTCGCGGATCCTCGCCACCTTCGAGGGGAAGCAGCTCGAGGGGGTCCGCTACCGCCACCCGTTCATGGGGCGCGAGTCGCCGGTCATCCTGGGGACGCACGTCACGCTCGAGGCCGGCACCGGCCTCGTCCACACCGCCCCCGGCCACGGCCAGGAGGACTACGAGGTCGGCGTGCGGTACGGCCTCGAGATCCTGAACCCGGTGGACGGCGCCGGCCGCTTCACCGACGCCGCGGGGAAGTACGCGGGCAAGGAGATCTTCGCCGCCAACGCCGAGATCGTGGCCGACCTCCACGCCTCGGGCCACCTGCTCTCCGACCCGAAGGCCTCCCTCGAGCACAGCTACCCCCACTGCTGGCGCTGCCACCGGCCGGTGGTGTTCCGGGCCACCGACCAGTGGTTCCTCTCGCTCGAGCACGAGGGGCTGCGCGGCCGCACGCTGGCCGAGATCGACCGGGTGCAGTGGATCCCGCGCTGGGGGCGCGAGCGCATCTACAACATGATCGAGCACCGCCCCGACTGGTGCCTCTCGCGCCAGCGGACCTGGGGCGTGCCCATCGCGGTCTTCTACTGCGAGGCCTGCAGCGAGCCGCTCGTCTCCCCCGCCCTCATGCGGCGCGTGGCCGACGAGTTCGAGAAGGAGGGCATCGAGGCCTGGTACCGCCACGAGCCCGCCCATTTCACCCAGGGAGAGAAGTGCGCCTCCTGCGGCGGGACGGCCTTCCGCCGCGAGCAGGACATCCTCGACGTCTGGTGGGACTCGGGCGTCTCCTGGGCGGCGGTGGCCGAGCGCGACCCGAACGCCGAGGTGCCGGTGGGGCTCTACCTGGAGGGCTCCGACCAGCACCGCGGCTGGTTCCACTCCTCGCTCCTCACCTCCATGGCCATCCGCGGGGCCGCGCCCTACAAGGGCGTGCTCACCCACGGCTTCGTCCTCGACGGCGCCGGCCGGGCCATGTCGAAGAGCCTCGGCAACACCGTGGCGCCCGAGGAGGTCATCAAGAAGTACGGCGCCGACGTGCTCCGCCTGTGGGTGGCCGCCTCCGACTACCGGGACGACGTCCGGGTCTCGAACCAGATCCTCGACGGCCTCGCCGAGGGCTACCGGAAGATCCGCAACACGGTGCGCTGGGCGCTGGGCAACCTCTCCGGCTTCGACCCGGCCCGGGACGCGGTCCCGGTGGAGGAGATGGAGCCCTTCGACCGCTGGGTGCTCGCGAAGCTGGTGGAGTGGCAGGACACCGTGCTCCGGGCCTACGCCGACTACGAGTTCCACGTGGCCTACCACGCCACGATGGAGCTCGTGTCCGTCACGCTCTCCTCCATCTACTTCGACGTGGTGAAGGACCGGCTCTACACCGCCCGCAAGGACGGCAAGGCCCGGAGGAGCGCCCAGACCGTGCTCCACGTCGTGGCGCAGGACCTGCTCCGCATGCTCGCGCCGGTCATCTCCTTCACGGCGCACGAGGCCTGGAAGTTCCTTCCCGGCCGTCCCACCGGCTCGGTCTTCGAGGCCGGGCTTCCGCGGCGCACGGCCCCGGCCGACGCCGCCGCTCTCGTCGAGCGATACGGCCGGCTCCTCGCCGTCCGGCAGGAGGTCCTGAAGGCCCTCGAGGCGGCGCGGCGGGACAAGCTCATCGGCTCGGGCCTCGAGGCCCAGGTCACGGTGTCCGCCGAGGGGGAGGCGCTCGCCCGGCTGCGCGAGGCGGAGGCCGAGCTCCCCACGCTCTTCATCGTCTCGAAGGTGCGGCTCGCCGAGGGGCCGGCCGGCGTCCGGGTGGAGCGGGCGCCGGGAGAGAAGTGCGAGCGCTGCTGGGTCTTCGCCGAGGACCGCGGGACCGATCCGGCCCACCCGACCCTGTGCGGGAAGTGCGCGACGGCGCTGCGATGAGCACGGGGCCCTCGCGCTGGACGGTGTTCGCCGTCCTCGTCGGAACGCTGCTCGTCGCCGACCAGGTGACGAAGTTCCTCGCCGTCGACCGGCTCACCTGGGCCTTCCAGCGGACCGGGGCGACGACGCTCGGCGCCAAGGTCTCGACCTACTACGGGCTGAAGCACCTCGAGCAGGCGGCGCGGCCTCCCCACGTGGTCTGGGACCCGATGTGGCGGATGACCTACGCCGAGAACCCCGGGGCGGCCTGGGGCATGCTCCGCGACCTGCCCGCCGGCCTGCGCCACGGCTTCTTCGTCCTCGTCGCGCTCTCCGCGCTCGGCTTCATCCTCTGGTACTACCGGCGGCTCCGGGACGACCAGCGCTGGATGCAGGTGGCGCTCGCCTTCGTCTTCACCGGCGCCGCCGGCAACCTCATCGACCGGGTGGCGCGCGGCTACGTCATCGACTTCGTGCAGTGGCACTGGTGGCACCGCCCGGACCTCTACTGGCCCATCTTCAACCTGGCGGATTCGCTCATCGTCGTGGGCGTCATCATGATCCTCCTCTACCCGGCCGAGAAGCAGGCCGGGAAGAAGGAAGGTCCGAAGGGGGTTCCCGCCTAGATGCTCCCCATCCTCTTCCACATCGCCATCCCGGCCGGCTGGACCTGGGTGGTCGCCCTCGGGCTCTCCGTCGCCATCGTCGTCGGCCGGGCCGTCTCCTTCCGCCGCCAGGCGCGCAGGGCCGACCGCGCCGTCTCATGGGGCGAGGCGCTCTGGAGCGACAAGGCGGTGCTCGGCGCGCTGCTCGTCGGCATCTTCGCCGCCTGGCGCTCGGGGGTCCTCGACGAGGGGGTGCGGGTCCCGCTCCACACCTACGGCGTCATGCTGGCGCTCGCCTTCGTGGCCGCCATCTGGCTCGCGCAGAAGGAGGCGGAGCGGCAGGGCCAGGACCCCAACCTCGTCGGCGACCTGGCCTTCTGGATCCTGGTCTCGTCGCTCGTCGGCGCGCGGGTGTACTTCATCCTCGTCAACTGGGGCGACTACTTCGGGCCGAACGCGATGGTGACGACCCGCGCCGGGCGGATCCCGCGCCTCTTCGCCCTCTGGGAGGGCGGGATGGTCTTCTACGGCGGGTTCATCGCTGCGGCGCTCGCCGCCGCGGTCTACCTGCGCCGGAAGAAGATGGCCTTCCTGCCCTGGTCGGACACGCTCATCCCGTCGGTGGCCTTCGGCCAGTTCCTCGGGCGCATCGGCTGCTTCAGCGCCGGCTGCTGCTGGGGGCGCTCCTGCGACCCGGCGCTCCCCTGGGCGGCCCGGTTCCCGCCCGAGTCGCTCGCCTTCCAGTCGATGGCGGCGCGGGCCAACCCGGCCCGGTTCATCGCCCCCGACCACCTGCACACGCTCCCCATCCACCCGGTTCAGCTCTACGAGTCGCTGGGAGAGCTGCTCCTCTTCGCCTTCCTGGCCATCTGGCTGCGCCCCCGCAAGACCTTCGACGGGCAGGTCATGGCCGCCTGGCTCATGCTCTACGCGGTTCTCCGCACCGTCACCGAGACCTTCCGGGGCGACGTGGAGCGCGGCGTCTGGATGGGGCTCGGCGCCGGGCAGTGGACGTCCCTCGTGATCTTCGCGACCGGAGCCGCCATCTGGGTGGTGGGCAGCCGGGCCACCCGGCGCGCGGTGGCGGCCCTCCCCGCGTAG
>DAOMFN010000275.1:0-3834 GCA_035429785.1 Anaeromyxobacteraceae bacterium | reverse complement strand
GAGGCCTGCGGCACCGGCGCCTGCGCCGCAGCGGTGGCCGCGGTGCAGGAGGGTCGGCTCACGGGCGAAGGGCCGGTCACCGTGAACCTGCCCGGCGGCGCCCTGCGGATCGAGGTCGCCCCCGACCTCACCGTTCGGATGACCGGCCCGGCCGAGAAGGTGTTCGTGGGCGAGACGGCGCTGTAGGCCGCCCGTCCGGCTACCCCGCGGTTCCGTCCAGCGCGGCCCGCACGCCCGGGTTCGCGCGGAGCATCCGGTACTCGGCGCCGGTGAGCCACGCCGAGCGGGAGCCGGCGCGGTAACGGACCGTGAGGAGCACGCGGCCGTCCCGCTCCTCGGCGCGGGCCGGCCAGCCGGCGGCGATGTCCTGCTCGATCGAGCGCAGGTGCCGGGCGATGCGCACCGCCCGCCGCCCCTCCGGCGAGGAGAGGGCGAGGAAGTGGCGGTTGCGGCTGAAGCCGCGGTCTTCCCGCATGCGCCGGACGGCGCGCTCGACGAACGAGGGCACGGGGGGATGCTAACCGAGATCGGTCCCCGGTTTCACGGGAGCGGGGAGCGCTCGACCGCCCGGGCGATGGCGCGGCGCAGCGCGGTCGCGCCCGGTCCGACGGCGACGGCGACGAGCCCCTCCCGGCGGAACATGGCGCGGGCCACCCGGCGGACGTCGGCTGCGGTCACCCGCTCCACCCGGCGGCAGCGCTCCTCGAGCGTCTCCTCCGAGCCGAGCAGCTCTCCCGTGCCGAACCAGCCCACGAGCTCCGACGGGTTGTCGAGCGCGAAGGTGAGGGACATCCGGTGGCGCTCCTTCACCCGGGCGAGCTCGTCGGCGGGGAGCACGCCGTCCACCACCCCGGCGGCGACGCGGAGGATCTCCTCGACCACCCGTCCCAGCCGCGACGGTGTGCAGGCCCCCTCGAAGGTGAAGAGCCCTGCGTCCTCGAAGGTCTCGATGCTGGCGTGGACCGAGTAGGCGAGCCCCTGCCGCTCCACCACCTCGAAGGGGAGGCGGGAGGAGAGGCCGTCGTCGAGGATGCGGCGCACCACCAGCGCCGCGGCGTGGTCGCGGTGCCGCTCCGGCACAGACGGGAAGGCGAGCGAGAACTCGACCTGGGCGTCGTCGTGCTCCACCACCCGCAGCACCGGCCCCACGGGCCACGGCGGCGGCGGCTCGCTCCGCGCCGGGGCGGAGCGGGGGAGCGCGGAGAGCCGCGGCGTGGCGAGCGCCACCACCTCCTCGAAGGACACCGGCCCGGCGGCCACCAGGACCACGTTGGCCGCCCCGTAGTGGCGGGCGTGATGGGCCCGGATGGCCGCCTCGCCGAGCGCCGAGACGCTGGCGCGCGTGCCGGCGATCTTGCGCCCCAGCCCGTGGTCGGGGAAGGCGATGCGCTTCACGAGGTTGTCGGGATCGACGTCGCGCCCCCGCGAGTCGAGCTCGTCGAGGATCTCCTCCAGGATGACCCGCCGCTCCACCTCGACGTCGCGGAAGAGCGGCTGCCGCGCCAGGTCGGCGAGGACGTCGATGCCGGTCTCCAGCCCGGCCGGGTGGAGCGAGGTGAAGAAGCAGGTGTGGTCCCGGGCGGTCATCGCGTTCATGCTCCCGCCCGCAGCCTCCACGGCCGCGTTCATGGCCCGGCTGTCGGGGTATCCCCGGCTGCCGCGGAAGAGGAGGTGCTCCACGAAGTGGGCCGCGCCTCCCGCGCCCGGGGCCTCGTGCCGCGATCCGGAGCGGACGTAGAGCGCCACCATCGCCGAGTGGAGCCCGGGGGTGCGCGCCACGACCAGCCGCGCCCCGTTCTGCAGCGTGGCCCGCTGCCCGAGCAGGAAGGGCCCGTCCATCATGGGGGACCGTCCCCGCAGGGGACCTGCCGCCGCCGTCGATCGCCTCGCTCGCTTCACGCCCGTGCCTCCCCGCTTCCGGTCGTGGCGCCGTCCTCGGGCGCAGGAGGAAGCCGGATCGCGAACGTGGTTCCGCGACCGACCTCGCTCCGGCACTGGATGGTCCCGCCGTGCTCCTCCACGACTTGCAACGTGAACGCCAGGCCCAGCCCGGTTCCTCCCGACTTCGTCGAGAAGAATGGATCGAAGATCTTCTCCAGGGATTCCGGCGGGATGCCGGATCCGGTGTCGGAGAGGGTCACCTCCACCCCCCCGTCCGCGGCACGGGCGGTGCGGACGCGGACCGTCCCTCCCCCGGGCATCGCCTCCCGGCTGTTCCGGAGCAGGTTCAGGAAGGCCGCCCGGAGCTGCCCCTCGTCGGCCCAGACGGCGGGGAGGTCGGGGGCGAGCTCCCGCTCCACGCGCACGCCCGCAGCCCGCATCTCCGGGTCGAGGAAGTCGGTCAGCCCGCGCAGGATCTCGTTCGCGTCCTCGCGGCCCATCACCGGCCGCGGCAGGCGTGCGAAGCGCAGGTACTCCTCGGCCACGCCGTTCAGCCGGTCCACCTCGCGCGCGATGGCGGCGACGAGCGAGCGGGCTTCGGCCGATGCGCCGGCGGGGAGCTCCTCGGCCAGGAGCTCGGCGTTCAGCCCCAGCGAGTTGAGCGGGTTGCGGATCTCGTGGGTGATGTGGGCCGAGAGCCGCCCCACCGCCGCCAGCCGCTCGGCGCGGCGCAGCTCCTGCCGCTGCCGCTCCAGCGACGCGGCCATCGCGTTGAACTCGCGGGCGAGCACCGCGAGCTCGTCGCGGCCCCGCACCGGCACCTGCCGGTCGAGGTCTCCCCGCGCAACCGCCTTCACCCCCTCGGTCAGGGTGCGCACCGGGGCGAGCATCCGCTGGGCGACGAGCGCCGCCCCCACCCCGACCGCCAGCGCGAGGAGCGAGTAGAGGACGATGGACGTGACGGTGCGGGACTCCTCCCGGCCCGCCGCGAGCACGAGCCCGCTCGTGTGGCTCTCGAGCGCGGCCTGGAGGAGCTTCACGTCGATGCCGAGCGCCCTCTCGGCGGTGCGGACGGCCTGGATCGCCGGCTCCGCCGGCGGCGCCCCGGCCTCGATGGCGTCGAGGAGCGACCGGGCCGCGGCGTCGTAGCGCGTCCAGCCCGCGTCGAGGGCGTCGAGCCGCCCTTCCACCTCCCGGAGGAAGGCCGCCTCCTCCGCGGGAGCGCCCGCCGCCGCCCGAACGGCCACCGCGCGCCCCTCGGCGATCTTCTCCCGCACCAGCGCCGGGAAGCGGGCCCGGGCGAGCGGGACGAGGGCCCGCCGCGCCGCGGGATCGAGCGCCCCGGCGTCGAGCAGCCGGGGCCCGATCCCTTCCTTCACCTCGATCTGCGCGGCGATGCGGGTGAGGGGGAGGTAGGCGTCGGAGAGGAGGCGCAGCTTCCGCCCCAGGTCGTGGACCCGGGCGATCCCCAGCACCGACACGAGCGCGAAGGCGGCGAGGGACACGCCGAAGGCGAGGAAGATGCGTGTGGCGAGGCTGCGCAAGGCGGGATCGATACCCCGCGCCATCCGCCTTGCCAAGAGGTCGGGGCCGGCGATAGCTTCGGGACCCCATGACCGGCATCCTCCTCTTCCTCTCCGTCGCGGCCATCCTCGCGGCCGTCTACTTCTTCGCTTCCCACCGCACCGCCGCGGGCCAGCTCGCCGCCAAGGAGGCCGAGCTGCGCAAGCTCTCCGAGGAGGCGCTCGCTGCGGCCAAGGACGTCTCGGCCGCGCGGGCCGAGGCCCGGGAGCGGCGCGAGGAGGCCGGGCAGCTGCGCGACCAGCTCAAGGAGGCGAAGAAGCGGGCCTTCGAGCAGGCCGAGGCGGTGAAGAAGGCCGCGGGAGCCCCTGCGCTGCGGGAGGAGATCGAGAAGCTCACCACCCGGCTCGCCGACGCGCGGGCCGAGGCCGC
>DAOMFN010000274.1:0-3860 GCA_035429785.1 Anaeromyxobacteraceae bacterium | reverse complement strand
GCCCCCACCCGACGACCGCCACCGCCCCCGAGACGGCGACGAGAAGCAGCACCGCCGCAGCCGGCCGCGACGCCGCCTCCGGCACCACGGCGACGAGCATCCGCCCCACCGCCGGGGACAGGCTGCGCGCGGCGAGCCAGCCGAGCGCAGCCCCGGCGAAGAGGAAGGCCGGCCGCACGAGACCGGCGAGCGCCCCCGCCGCCGACGCGGCGGCGAGGAGGGCGAGCAGGGCCGCGTCGAGGAGCACGGGCGCCCTACTTGATCCGGAAGTCCTGCTTGGGCCGGTTCTTCTCGGCCTGGGCGAGCAGTTCCTTGAACCGCTCGTTCCCGGGCTCGTAGGCGAGCGCCATGCGGAGGTTCCGCTCGGCGGCCTCCCAGCGGCCGGCCTGGGCGTCGGCCTGGGCGGCGGCGAAGAACTTCCGGCCGTTCGGGGTCTGCCCCAGCTGCTCGACGGTCCGGCGCTTGGCGGCCTCCCGCACGGCGGCCTCGTCGTCCTCGGAGAAGCGGAGCTTGCGCCCCCGGTCGGGGCCGGCGACGTCGGCGGCGTACTTCCGGCGCCGGGCGTCGTCGCGCAGGACCGTCCAGGCCTCGTTGATGCGCCGGTAGACCCGGCCCACCTGGTCGCGGAGCGCGGCGTCGTCGTGGGCGGCGTAGCGGTCGGGGTGGAAGAGGCGGGATCGGCGGTGGTAGGCGGCGCGGATCTCGGCCGGGGCGGCCTCCGCCGTCACCTCGAGCACGGCGAAGTAGTCGAGCTCGTCGAGCGCGCCGGCGAGGATCTCGAGCTCGATCCGGAAGTGGGGGTCCATCGGGAGGCGGACCCCGCGTCAGGACTCGGGGTGCCCCGCGAGCACGACCTCGGCGTTCTTGTCGATGGCGCCCTGAATGTCGGTCTCGGTGAGGCCCGAGGAGAGGTGGATGGTGGTGGAGGCCTTCTGCCGGGTCTCGGTGTCGGTGGCCGACACGTTGACGATGCCGTTCGAGTCGATCTCGAACGCCACCTGGATGAAGACCTCGCCGCGGTACCCGATGCGGAACCCGGAGAACTCGAACTCGCCGAGGAACTCGCACTCGTCGGCCCGCTTCGACTCGCCCTGGTAGACGCGGATGCGCACCCGGTCCTGGCCGTCGCGGCTGGTGGTGAAGGTCTTCGACTTCTCGATGGGGATGGGGGTGTTCTTGTCGATGATGGGCTCGGCCCAGCCGCCGGCCGTGCCCACGCGCAGCGTGAGCGGCGTCACGTCGAGCAGGTAGCTCGCCTGGCCGGCGCCGGCCGCGCTGCGGTTGAGCAGCGCCGCGGCCTGGATGGCCGCGCCCTGGGCCACGACCTCGTCCGGGTCGATGCCGGCCATGGGCTCCTTCTGGAAGTAGTGGCGCACGCTCTGGCGGACGATGGGCAGCCGCGTGGGCGCGCCCACCAGGATGACCGCGTCGATGTCGCCGGCGGTCATGCGCGCCGACTGGAGCGCCTCGTCGCAGACCTTGAAGGTCCGCTGCACGAGGTCCATCACCATCCGGTTGAACTGGTCGGCGCCGAGCGTCTGGTCGAGGTCGAGCACCTGCCCCTCGGGCGTCTGGCAGATGCCCTCCACGTGGATGGTGGCCTGCCCGTCGCGCCCCACGTCGATCTTGGCCTTCTCGCCGGCCTCCTTCAGCATCTGCAGGCAGAACTTGTTCTGCCGGAGGTCGATGCCGCTCTTCGCCCGGAAGTCCTCGGCCAGCCAGGCCATGATCCGGTCGTCGAAGTCGTCGCCGCCCAGGTAGGTGTCGCCGGCGGTGGCGATGACCTCGAAGACGTCGCGTCCGATCTCCAGGATGGAGACGTCGAAGGTGCCGCCGCCCAGGTCGTAGACGCAGATGCGCTGGGAGACGTCCTTCCCGAACCCGTAGGCCAGCGCCGCGGCGGTGGGCTCGTTGATGATGCGGAGCACCTCCAGCCCGGCGATGCGCCCGGCGTCCTTGGTGGCCTGGCGCTGGTTGTCGTTGAAGTAAGCCGGGCAGGTGATGACCGCCTTGCGGACCTCGCGGCCGAGCGCCGTCTCGGCGATGGCCTTCATCTCCTTCAGCACGAGCGCCGAGACCTCCGGGACGGCGAGGACGCGCTCCCCCACCTGCACCCGGACCGAGTTGTTCGGCCCCTCGACGATCTTGTAGGGCATGACCGCCTGGGCCTTCTTCACCTCGTCGGAGAAGAAGAAGCGGCCGATGAGCCGCTTGGCCGAGTAGACGGTGTTCTCGGCGTTCGTGATGATGTTGCGCTTGGCGCTGTTGCCCACCAGCACCGTGCCGTCCTCGAGGAAGCTCACGACCGAGGCGTGGGTGCGCTCGCCCCACTCGTTGGCGAGCACCTCGGGCTTGCCGTCGATGGCGGTGGCCACCGCGCTGTAGCTCGTGCCGAGGTCGATGCCGACCGCGATGTCGTCGCTCATGGACCGTCCGTGGAAGGGATGCGGGGATCGTAGGCCCGCGCCGCGACGGGTGTCAAACGATCGCCCAGGGGCGCGGCATGAACACCTTCTCCCACGTCTCGATCGCGAAGCGGTCGGTCATGCCGGAGAGGAAGTCGGCGACGGCGCGGGGCAGGTCCTCCCCCGCACGGGGAACGACGCCGAAGCGGGTGGAGAGCCGCTCGCCGTCCTCCAGGCACCACCCGTGCAGGTCGAGGAGGATGCGCTGGGCCTTCTCGAACTCCTCGTGGACGACCGGGTTCTCGTAGACCCGCGCGTAGAGGAAGTCGCGCAGCGCGAGCAGCGCCCCGTGCACCTCCCCCGACATCCCGATGCGCCCGCCGCCGTCGAGGTCGGAGGAGCGGATGACGTCGCCCACGAGCGTGTGCAGCCGGACCGAGTGGCGGTCGCCGAGCACCGACGCGATGGCGGCCGGCACCTCCTCCTCGCGCAGGAGGCCGCCGCGGACGGCGTCGTCGAGGTCGTGGTTCACGTAGGCGATGACGTCCGCGAGGCGCACGACCTCGGCCTCGAGCGTGAGGGCCCGGGCGTTGCCGGACATGAGCACCTGGCCGCGCCCCTTGGAGTGGCGCAGGATGCCGTCCCGGACCTCGACGGTGAGGTTCAGCCCCGCCCCCTCCTTCTCCAGCACCTCCACCACCCGGAGCGACTGCTGGACGTGGTGGAACCCGCCGGGCACGACCCGGTGGAGGAGACGCTCGCCGGCATGGCCGAAGGGGGTGTGGCCGAGATCGTGCCCCATCACCATCGCCTCGACGAGCATCTCGTTGAGCCGCAGCGCCCGGGCGATGGAGCGCCCCACCTGCGCCACCTCCAGCGTGTGGGTGAGCCGGTTGCGGTAGTGATCGCCGCGCGGCGCGAGGAAGACCTGGGTCTTGCCCATGAGGCGCCGGAAGGACTTGGAGTGGAGCAGCCGGTCCCGGTCGCGCTGGAAGGCTGGTCGCATGTCGTCCTCGGGATCGGGCCGGTCGCGCCCCTGCGTGTCCCGGGACAGGGCCGCGCGGGGGTGGAGGCTCGCCGCCTCCTGCTCCTCGAGCATGGCCCGGATGGTGGAGGGCATGTCGGGGATGTAACCCGCCGCGCGCCGGCTGTCGCCTCCCTACCGGGAGACGCGCACGCTGGCCTCCAGGACCAGCACGAGGAGGTTCGAGAGCGCGTGGGCCACGGCCGGCGCGGCGACGCCACCGGTCCGCGCGCGCAGCCAGCCGAAGAGCAGGCCCGGGAAGAAGGTGAGCAGCCGCCAGGGGTCGAGCGAGACGAGGTGACCGGCGGCGAAGAGGAGCTGCGTGGCGACGAATCCCGGCCCGAGGTCCGCACCGAGCACCCGCCGCGCCGGGCCCTGGCGCGCCCAGGCGGTCTGCATCCACCCCCGGTAGAAGAGCTCCTCCGGGAGCG
>DAOMFN010000273.1:0-3864 GCA_035429785.1 Anaeromyxobacteraceae bacterium | reverse complement strand
CCGTCCTCGTTCACCATCGCCTTGAACTCGGCGCCGCAGTAGTAGCAGAGCACCTGCTCGCCGTCGCCGAACCCGTCGTCGTACGGGTTGTTCGCGCTGCAGGTGGGGCAGTCGAAGTCCTTGAAGATCCGCCGGCGCCCGGCCTTGACTCCCGACTCCAGGGGTTCGTCGTCCACTCCGTGCGGGTCGTAGGGCATGGCCGAAGCGTAGCCATTCCCGCCTCCCACCGCGACAGGGTTGTCGCAACACCGCCCACCCCGAAGGGGTGGGCGGCAGAACCACCCCGCGAAACCGTTCCGTTTTTTGGAACTCCCTCCTTCGGCCCTGCTCTTGCTTCATCTCCCACCGGACCCATCTTCGAAATCACATGCGCGCCCTCCGCCGCCACGCCGCCCTCGCCGCCGTCCTCATCGCCTCCGCGACGCCCGCCTGGGCCGGTGGCGGCTTCGCCCCGGGCGAGACGGTCGAGTTCACCATCGACTACCTGGGCATCAAGATGGGCGACGCCCGCATCGTCGTGGGCCAGGCCGAGGGTCCGGTGTGGCCGATCATCGCCCAGGGACGGTCGGGCGGCCTCGCCTCCATCGTCGACATCCGCGAGCACTTCGTCTCCTACTGGGACTCGGAGGCCCGCATCCCGCGGGGGTCCGACCTGCGCGCGCTGGAGATCGGCGACCGCCACGACGACAGCGCCCGGTTCGACCGCGACAACGGCAAGGCCACCATCCGGATCACGCGGAAGGGCAAGCGGGAGGAGAAGACCTACCCGCTCGACCCGTCGTCCCAGGACTTCGCGAGCTCCATCTTCTGGCTCCGGACCCAGCCGCTCGCCGAGGATGCGCGCTTCGACATCCCTGTCTTCACGACCAAGGGAACGTTCATCCTGCAGGCGGCCGTGGTGGGGCGCGAGCGCGTCGAGTCCCGCGCGGGGGTCTTCGACTGCTGGAAGGTCCAGGTCCGCACCGCCTTCGAGGGTCACTTCGAGGCGAAGCGGGACACCTTCATCTGGTTCTCCGCCGACGAGAACAAGGTCCCTGTCCGCGTGAGCGCCGAGTTCGCCGTGGGCAGCGTGGTGGTGAACCTCGCCTCCTACCAGCCGGGCGGGCAGCTGGCCCGGAACTGAGCCCGCGCGGGGCGCCGCGGTTCCCGTGCGCCCCCGGCCGGTCCGGCTATCTTCCCCTGCGGAGGTGTCCACCTGATCGCCACCGCAGTCGCCGCCCTCGCCGCGCTCGCGCTCGCCGCCGAGCCCTGCGGCCCGCCTCCTCTCCGCCCTGGCCCTCCCCCGTGGCGCGCCGGCGAGGTGCTCCACTACGACCTCGAGGTCATGGGGATGGTGAAGGCGGGATCGATGTCGCTCGAGGCCGGGCGCCCCATGTTCGACGGCACCCAGATCCCGCTCAAGGCCCGGGTGAAGAACAGCTCCATCTTCGCCAAGATCCGGCGCATCTCCGGGACCGCCTTCTCCTGGGTGGACGCGCGGACGCTGCTGCCGGAACGGTACCGGGACGACGTGATGGAGGACGAGGTCCGGAAGACCACCGACGTGAAGCTGACGGCCGATCCGAAGGCGGTGGTCATCGAGACCGACTTCGGGGGCCAGAAGGCCGCCACGCGGTACGAGCGGGCCGGGGGAGAGGCGCTCGACGCGCTGTCGGCCGCCTACTACCTGCGCGCCGCCGACCTGAAGCCGGGAATGGAGCTCTGCTTCGACGTGGCCGGCAACCGCCGCTTCTGGCGCTTCCGCGGCAAGGTGGCTGCGAAGCCGGAGCGCGTGGACTCGGTGGCGGGGCTCTTCGACACCGTGAAGGTGGAGGGCACCATCGAGCGGGCCGACAAGCCCGGCGCGAAGCGGCCGCTCTACGTCTGGATCTCGACCGACCCCCGGCGCGTGCTGGTGGCGGCCGTGAGCGAGATCGACCTGGGACCGGCGTCGGCGATGCTGTCGCGACCGCCCTGAGGCGGCCGCGGCGCCCTAGATGAGCCCGCGGGACCGGCGGAGCAGCTCGACCGTCTTCTGGAACTCCACGTCCCAGGCGCTCGTGCCCTCCTGCAGGTGCTTCAGGCGGGCGCGGGCCTCGCGGTCGATCTCGTCGTCCACGTCGAGGTGGCGCTTGAAGATCCCGAAGATCTTCTTCCGGAGCGCCTGGTCGTCGGAGAAGACCTCCTCCACGTTCCGCGAGACGAGCAGCTGCTCCATCATCTGGCCGATGACGTACTCGATGCCCTCGTCGCCCATCTTGAAGCCGCGGACGTCGGCCATCTCGCGCTTCACCTGGTTGAAGCGGGAGTGGTCGTAGCCTCGCCGCTCGAGGGCCTCCCGGGTCGCCGAGTTCACCCGCTCCTCGGCGGCCAGGTACTCCTTCATGACCGACGCCATGTCCATCTCGGCGTCGGCGATCCGCATGGTCTCCACCTCGACGTCGCCGTCCTGCATCAAGGCCTGGACGACCTCGCGCGCGATGGTGGGGATGACCTTCGGATAAAGGCGCATTGTTGTCTTTCCTCGCCGCGCGGGTCGACCGCGCCCGAGCCGCGTAACGTACGGTGATCGAAAGGACTTTCCGTATAGACTCCACTGCCGGTCGAGGGCAAGGAAAAAGGGCCGCCACCTCGATCGGGTGGCGACCCTTTTTCGCCCGGGAGCCCGCTTGCGTCAGGACGCGTAGATCTTCATCACGTCGTCGAGGAGCTTCAGCGCATCGGCGCGGGGGCGCTGGAAGGCGTTGCGCCCCATGATCGACCCGAACGACCCACCTTCCTTGAGGCCGCGGATCTCGTTCAGGACGTCCTCGGTCCCCTTCGCCTCGCCCCCCGAGAAGATGACGATGCGCTTGCCGTTGAACGCGCTCTGGACCACGTGGCGCACCCGGTCGGCGAGGGTCTTCGTGGGGATGGCGTACTTCTCGAACACCTTCTTGGCCTCGGCCCCCTCCACCAGGTCCTTGGGGGGCTTCACCTTGATGACGTGCGCGCCGAGCTGGGCGGCGATCTGGGCGGCGTAGCCGGCCACGTCGACGGCGGTCTCGCCGTCCTTGGAGACGCCCGCCCCGCGCGGGTAGCTCCACACGACGACCGCGAGCCCCTTGCGCTTGGCCTCCTCGGTGAGTGCGCGGAGGTCCTCGTACTGCCGGTTCCGGGCACCGGAGCCCGGGTAGATGGTGTAGCCGATGGCCACGCAGCCGAGCCGCAGCGCCTCGTCCACCGACCCGGTGATGGCCGAGATGGGCTGGTCCATCTTGGCGAGGCTGTCGGAGTTGTTGAGCTTGAGGATGAGCGGGACCTGGCCGGCGAACTTCGCCGCGCCGGCCTCGAGGAACCCGAGCGGGGCCGCGTAGGCGTTGCAGCCGGCGTCGATGGCGAGCTGGAAGTGGTAGTCGGGGTCGTAGCCCGGGGGGTTCGGGGCGAAGGAGCGGGCCGGGCCGTGCTCGAAGCCCTGGTCGACGGGCAGGATGACGAGCTTGCCCGTGCCGCCGAGCTTTCCATGGCCAAGCAGGCGGGCCAGGTTGGTGAGCGTCCCGGGGCTGTCGGAGGAATACCAGGAGAGGATTTCCTTCACGCGCGGGGTGATGTTCATCGGGCCTCCGGGGGCTTGAGGTGGGGTGGACGAAAGGCCCCGAGAGGGGCCCGTGGGGCGAGGTTATATCACGCCGGATCCGAGGCGGGCCCGCCGAAGCAGCGGGCGACGAAGCCGCAGCCCTCGGCCTCGCAGCGCCCCCGGTCGCGCCCCAGCGCCGAAGGGGGCAGGTCGCGCCCCTCCCCTCGGGCGGCGGCCCGGGCGAGCGCGGGCAGGTCCCGCTCGAGCCGGTCGATCCCGTCCGGTCCGGGAGTCACGTCCACGGTCCGTCAATCCCCGCGCAGGTAGTG
>DAOMFN010000272.1:0-3881 GCA_035429785.1 Anaeromyxobacteraceae bacterium | reverse complement strand
CTCACAGCAACCCCTCGAGCGCCTCCTCCACGGTCTCCGCGCCCACGACCTCGATGCCCGCCGGCACCTCGGCGTGGCGCGCGTTGCCGGCCGGGACGATCGCCTTGCGGAACCCGAGCCGCGCCGCCTCCGACAGGCGCGCCTCGGCCTGGGCCACGGCCCGCACCTCGCCGGCGAGCCCCACCTCGCCGAGCACGAGCGTGCGGGGGTCGATGACCCGGTCGCGGAAGGAGGAGGCCAGCGCGGCCACCGTGGCGAGGTCGGCCGCCGGATCCTCGAGCGTCATCCCCCCGGCCACGTTCACGAAGAGGTCGCAGCCGAGGATGTCGAGCCCCACCTTCTTCTCGAGCACGGCCGCGAGGAGCGCCACCCGCGACGGGTCGAGCCCCAGCGCGGTGCGGCGCGGCGTGCCGAAGCCGGTGGGGGCGACGAGGGCCTGGACCTCGACGAGCAGCGTGCGCGTGCCGGAGAGCGCGGCGGTGACGGCGCTGCCGGCGGCGTCGCGGGGGCGCTCGGCGAGGAAGAGCGCCGACGGGTTCGCGACCTCGGCGAGCCCGCGCGACTTCATCTCGAAGACGCCGATCTCGCTGGCCGAGCCGAAGCGGTTCTTGTGGGCGCGCAGCACCCGGTACGGGTGGGCCCCGCCCCCCTCGAAGTAGAGGACCGTGTCGACGATGTGCTCGAGGACGCGCGGGCCGGCGATGGAGCCGTCCTTGGTCACGTGGCCGACGAGGAACACCGGCGTCTCGCTCGTCTTGGCGAAGCCCATGAGCCGCGCCGCGACCTCGCGGATCTGGGTGACGGTCCCGGGCGCGCTGGCGAGCTCGGGCAGGTACTGGGTCTGGATGGAGTCGACCGCCAGCACCGCTGGCTCGAGCTGGGAGGCGACGTGGAGGACGCGGGAGGCGTCGGTCTCGGCGAGGAGGTGGAGGTTCTCCGCGGCCACGCCGAGCCGGTCGGCACGGAGCTTCACCTGGCGGGCCGACTCCTCGCCGGAGACGTAGAGCACCGGGCGGCCGGCCACCTGGCGCGCCAGCCGGTCGAGGGCGGTGATGAGGAGCGTGCTCTTCCCGATGCCCGGATCGCCGCCGAGGAGCGCCAGCATCCCCGGGACCACGCCGCCGCCGAGCACCCGGTCGAGCTCGGCGATGCCGGTGCGGATGCGCTCCTCCTCGCTCGCCACGACCTCGCGGAGCGGCACCGGCTTCCCGCCGCCGGCCGGGGAGGGGCCGCGGGCCGGACCGCGGGTCTCGGCCACGACCTCCTCGTGGAGGGTGTTCCAGCGGTGGCAGGAGGGGCATTGCCCGAGCCACTTCGGCGAGGAATGGCCGCACTCCGCGCAGGCGTAGAGGGTCTTCTGGCGGGGGGCGGGACGGGGCATCGACGGACCCTGACATGCAACCCTGACGCCGGAGCCGGCCCGGCTAACGTCCGGGCCGCTCGGGGGTAGGGGAGCGGCGGGCGAACCAGGGGGGCCCCGGCCACGCGCAGACCGACACCAGCCGTGGCGTACGCCGGGAGCGCCGCCGTCCTGGGGCTGCTCACGTGGATCGACTACGCCACGGGGTACGAGCTTGAGCTCTTCGCCCTCTACATCCTCCCGGTCGCCATCGCCGCCTGGTGGGGGAGCCGCCGCGGCGGCCTCGCCTTCTCCCTCGCCGCCGCCGCCTGCTGGTACGTCTCCGACCGGCTGTCCGGTCACCCCTACTCGGGTCCGCTCCTCATCTACTGGAGCGCGCTCATGCGGCTCGTCGCCTACGTGGTCGCGGCGCTGGCCCTCTCCGCGATCCGGGAGCAGGCGAGGCGCCGGGAGGGGCTCCTCCACGTCGTCTCGCACGACCTCCGGAACCCGCTCGCCGCGCTGGCGGGGCAGGCCCAGATCCTGCGGAAGCGGGCCGGCGCCGATCCGTGGGTGGCGGAGCGCGCCGACGCCATCCTCCGGGCATCGGGCCGGATGGCGGTCATGATCGAGGACCTCGTGGACGGGGCGCTGCAGGAGTCCGGAAAGCTCCGCCTCGACCTGGAGCCGGTCGACCTCCACGCATTCCTGGGCGAGACGCTGGCGCGCCTCGCAGGCGTACTGGACGTCGGGCGCATCGACGTGGCGCTGCCCGGGGGGCAGCGCCTGGTCGTCGTCGCGGATGCGGCGAGGCTGGAGCGCGTCATCGTCAACCTCCTCTCCAATGCCCTCAAGTACTCGCCCGAGGAGAGCAGGGTGAGGGTGGAGGCGGAGGCCCGCGGGGGACGCGTCGTGGTCTCGGTGGCCGACCAGGGGCCCGGGATCCCGGCCTCCGATCTCCCTCACCTCTTCGAGAGCTTCTTCCGGGGCGCCGGGGCATGGCGGGCCAAGGGGGCGGGGCTCGGCCTCTACGGCGCCAGGCTCCTCGTCGAGGCCCACGGGGGAACCATCCGCGCGGAGAACGCGCCCGGCGGGGGTGCGGTCTTTCGCGTGGAATTGCGGGCGGATTGAGCACCGGCGCCTCCTCCCGGCGCGTCCGCCCCTCCTGCTCGTCAACCCTCCTGCCGCCCCCGGTTGACGACTTCACCCGTCCGGGTATCCTGCCGCCCCATGTGCGAGACCCGCGCCACGCTCCCCGCAGGCATCGAGCCCATCTCCGCCGAGGAGGCGCTCCGCCTCATCCGCCTCACCGACGGCCCGGAGTTCGAGGCGATGCTCGACCGCGCCGCGAGGGTCCGCCACGCCGTCCACGGCGACGAGGTGAGCCTGTGCGGCATCACCAACGCGAAGTCCGGCTCCTGCCCCGAGGACTGCGGCTTCTGCTCCCAGTCGGCCCACTTCAAGGAGGCCGACGCGCCGACCTACGCGCTCCTCTCGGCCCGCGAGATCGTCGAGCAGGCCAAGGCCGCCGAGGCCGCCGGCGCGCGCGAGTTCTCCATCGTCTGCAGCGGCACCCGCGTGTCGAAGGAGGAGGAGCTCGCCACCATCGAGGAGGCCATCCGGCTCATCAAGGCCGAGACCACCGTCGAGCCCTGCGCCTCGCTCGGCCTCATGCGCGAGAAGGACATCGCGCGCCTCAAGGCCGCGGGCCTCATGCACCTCCACCACAACCTCGAGACCGCGCCCAGCCACTTCGGGAACGTCTGCACCACCCACACCTTCCAGGAGCAGATCGACACGATCCGCACCGCCAAGGCCCAGGGGCTCAAGCTCTGCACCGGCGGCATCCTGGGCATGGGCGAGACCCCGGAGCAGCGGGTGGAGCTGGCGCTCGTCCTGCGCGACCTCGACGTGGACTGCGTCCCCGTCAACTTCCTCAACCCGCGCCCGGGCACGCCCATGGCCCACGTGAAGGCGATCACCGCCGCAGAGTGCCTCGCCGCGGTCGCCGTCTACCGGCTGCTCATGCCCACCGCCCACATCTTCGTCATGGGCGGACGGGAGGTGAACCTGGGCGACCGCCAGGACGACATCTTCCGCGCCGGCGCCAACGGCACGATGGTGGGCAACTACCTCACCAGCGCCGGCAGGACCCCGGAGCAGGTCATCGAGATGATCACCGGGCAGGGAATGAGCGTGCGCCCCACGCCCGAGCCGGAGCGCTGGGCCTTCCACGGCGAGGCCCCCGCGCAGACGCTGTGGAACCAGCGCGTCACCGAGCCGGGGCGGCGGTCGCTCCGCGTCGTGCGCTGACCGCATCTCCCGATGAGCCGCACCGCGCTCGACTGGATCCCCGGGGAGCTCGCCGCCCTGGACGAGCGGGGCCTGCGCCGGCGCCTCGAGCCGATGGGCACGGCCCCCGGGCCGGTCGTGGGCGTGGCCGGCCGCGCGCTCGTCAACCTCTGCGGGAACGACTACCTGGGTCTCGCCGCCCATCCCCGGGTGCAGCGCGCCGCCGCCGAGGCCGCCCGGCGGTACGGCT
>DAOMFN010000271.1:2432-3888 GCA_035429785.1 Anaeromyxobacteraceae bacterium | reverse complement strand
CACCACGCCGGCCAGGAGGTGTTCGCCTTCACCCGCGACGGTCGGGGGCCCGCAGCGGAGCTCGCGCGGCGCCTCGGCGTCGCCTGGGTGGGGGCGTCGAGCGATACGCCGCCCCGGCCGCTCGACGCGGCTATCCTCTTCGCCCCGGCGGGCGAGCTCGTCCCGGCCGCCCTGCGCGCCGTCGAGCGGGGCGGGACGGTGGTGTGCGGGGGGATCCACATGAGCGACATCCCCTCCTTTCCGTACTCCACCCTCTGGGGGGAGCGCACCCTGCGCTCCATCGCCAACCTGACCCGGGCCGACGGGGAGGAGTTCCTGCGGCTCGCGCCCGAGGTCCCGGTCCGGGTGGAGGTCACCCCCGCACCGCTGGCCGAGGCGGCGCGCGTCCTCGACGACGTCCCCGCCGGGCGCCTGGCCGGCGCCTCCGTCCTCCTCCCCTGATCCCGGGAGCGGGACGGTGTCCCGGGGAGGGCGACCCGCCCGGCCTCCTCCCGGGTGCGGCGCCGCGTCCGCGGTGGGAGTACATCCACCGGATGGTGCTCGTCACCGGCGCGACCGGGTACGTCGGCGGCAGGCTCGTCCCGCGGCTCCTCGAGTCCGGGCGACCGGTCCGCGTCCTGGCGCGGGACCCGGCGCGGCTCGCCGGGCGGCCCTGGATCGGCCGGGTGGAGGTCGTGCGGGGCGACGTCCACGACCCGGTGTCCCTCGCGCCGGCCCTGGCCGGCGTCGACGTCGCCTACTACCTCGTCCACAGCATGGCCGACCACGACGCGTTCGCCACGCGCGACCGCGACGCGGCCCGGGCCTTCGGAGAGGCCGCCCGCGCGGCCGGCGTGCGCCGCATCGTCTACCTGGGCGGGCTCGGGGCGGCCGACGACGGGTTGTCCGACCACCTCCGCTCCCGGCAGGAGACGGGCGACGCCCTCCGCGCCGCCGGCGTCCCGGTCACCGAGCTGCGGGCGGCGGTGATCGTCGGGAGCGGGAGCATCTCCTTCGAGATGATCCGCTGGCTCGTCGAGCGGCTCCCGGTGATGATCTGCCCGCGCTGGGTGTACCAGCGCATCCAGCCCATCGCGATCCACGACGTGCTCTCCTACCTCGTCGCCGCCCCGGACGTCCCGGAGGCGGCCGGCCGGGTGGTGGAGATCGGCGGATCCGACGTCCTCACCTACCGGGAGATGATGCTCGTCTACGCCGAGCGGCGCGGCCTTCGCCGCCGGCTCGTGCCGGTGCCGGTCCTGACCCCGCGCCTCTCCTCCCACTGGGTGCGCTGGATGACGCCGGTGCCGGCGTCGGTGGCCCGCCCGCTCGTCGAGGGGCTGCGCAACGAGGTCATCGTCCGCGACGACTCGGCGCTGCGCCTCTTCCCGTCCATCCGGCCCCTCTCCTACCGGGAGGCGCTCGACCGGGCGTTCGAGAAGCTCGACCGCGGCGAGGTGGAGACCGCCTGGAGCGA
>DAOMFN010000271.1:0-2332 GCA_035429785.1 Anaeromyxobacteraceae bacterium | reverse complement strand
GGGAAGGGGGCACCCTCCTCTCCCAGACGGCCTTCTTCGCCCCCCGCGGGCTCGCCGGCCACCTCTACTGGTACGTGCTCTACCCCTTCCACGCCCTGATCTTCCGGAACCTGATCCGCCGGGTCGCCGAGCGGGGCAGCGCGCTCGTGGCCGTCCCCGGCGCGGCGGGGTCGCCGTGAGCCGCGTTCCCGCCGAGAGGATCCGGGCGGCGAACGACGCCCCGGTGCGACGCGGCGGCGACCACGTCCTCGTCTGGACCACCGCCTTCCGGCGGACCGGCTGGAGCTTCACGCTCGACCGGGCGGTGGAGTGGTCCCGCGAGCTCCGCCGCCCGCTCCTCGTGCTCGAGGCCCTGCGGGCCGGCTACCCGCACGCGAGCGACCGGCTCCACGCCTTCGTCCTGCAGGGGATGGCCGAGTCGGCCCTCGCCTACGCCGACGCCGGGATCGGCCACCACCCCTACGTCGAGCCCGAGCCCGGGCACGGTCGCGGGCTCCTCGAGGCGCTCGCCGCCCGCGCCTGCGTGGTGATCGCCGACGACGCGCCGTTCTTCTTCCTCCCGCGCATGCTGGAGGCGGCGGCCCGGCGGCTCGACGTGCGCGTGGAGGCGGTGGACTCGAACGGTCTCCTCCCCGTCCGCCTCGCCGGCGCCGCGTTCCCCACCGCCCACGCCTTCCGCCGCTTCGTGCAGCGCGAGGTCCCCGAGCGGCTCGCCGCCTTCCCGTCGACCGACCCGCTCGACGCCGACGGCGTCGCCGGGGCCGAGGTCCCCGAAGCGGTGGCCCGGCGGTGGCCCCGGGCGAGCCCGTCGCTCCTCGCCGCGGCTCCGGAAGCCCTGCGGGCGCTTCCGATCGATCACGGCGTCCCCCCGGTCGCCTCCTGCCACGGCGGCGGGACGGCGGCCCGCGCCGCCCTCCACGCCTTCGTGGACGGGCGCCTCTCACGCTACGCCGAGCGGAGCCATCCCGACGCCGACGCCTCGAGTGGACTCTCCCCGTGGCTCCACTTCGGGCAGGTCTCCGCGCACGAGGTGTTCCGCGCGGTGGTCCACCGGGAGGGCTGGAAGCCAGCCCGCCTCGGGACCGGCTCGAGCGGCAAGCGGGAGGGGTTCTGGGGCATGAGCCCGGAGGCGGAGGCGTTCCTCGACGAGCTCGTGACCTGGCGGGAGCTGGGCTTCAACATGCTGGCGCGTCGCCCCGACGCCGCCTGGGACTTCGACACCCTGCCCCCCTGGGCCATCCGGACCCTCGACGCCCACGCCGGGGATCCCCGGGACCCCGGCTACACCCGCGACGCGCTGGAGCGGGCGGCCACCCACGACGAGGTGTGGAACGCGGCCCAGCGCGAGCTGCTCGTCCACGGGCGCATCCACAACTACCTGCGCATGCTCTGGGGGAAGAAGATCCTCCAGTGGAGCCCGTCCCCGCGCGAGGCGCTGGCCCGCATGATCCACCTGAACGACCGCTGGGCCCTCGACGGGCGGGACCCCAACTCCGCCTCGGGGATCTTCTGGTGCCTGGGTCGCTACGATCGCCCCTGGGCGCCGGAGCGGCCGGTGTTCGGCGTGATCCGCTACATGTCGTCGGAGAACACGGTGCGGAAGCTGCACCTGAAGGAGTACCTGCGCCGCCACGGCGCCCAGGCCGGGCTGCCGCTCCGCTGACCCCGCCCCGTCCCGCCGCCGGGCCCCGCGCTACACGTGGTTCCGGAGCATGAGCTCCTTCGGGTGCGGCTCGAGGTAGGTCTGGCCGGCGAGCCAGGTCACGCCGAGCTTCCGCACGTGGTGGCGCACCAGCGTGAGCGGCACCACGAGCGGCACGAGCCGCTTGCCGTAATCCCGGATGGAGTCCTGCAGCTCGGCCCGCTCGTCCGTGGAGAGGTCCCCGGAGAAGTAGCCGGCCATGTGCTGGAGCACGTTCACCTGCTTGCCGGTGGTGGCGGGGCGCGCCATCGACTCCATGAAGAGCGCGCCGTAGCGCGCGGCGAGCTCGGCCCGGGGGACGCCCTTGGCCGCGGCCACGATGCGGCCGAGCTGCCGGTAGCCCTCCGGGTGGTGGGCGAGGAGCAGGAGCTTCTCGGCGGTGTGGAAGCGGACCAGGTCACCCACGGTGAACTTGGCGCGGAGGAGGTCCTTCAGCCGGCGGTAGGCGAAGACCCGCTCCACGAAGTTCTCCCGCAGCCGGTCGTCCCGCAGCCGTCCCTCCTCCTCCACGGGGAGGAGCGGCAGGCGGGCGCGGAGCACCTCGGCGAAGACCCCGACCCCGTCCTTCGCCGGCGCCCCCTTCGCGTAGACGCGCACGCGCTCCATGCCGCAGCTCGGCGAGTCCTTCTT
>DAOMFN010000270.1:1604-3904 GCA_035429785.1 Anaeromyxobacteraceae bacterium | reverse complement strand
GCGCCGCGCCCGCGATGCCCACCGCCGCGGCGATGCAGAGGCCGGCCATGGGCAGGTAGGCGCGGTGCTCGTACATGAGGTCGACGATGGGGATGACGCTCGACTCCACCGAGGCGGTGAGGAAGAACCAGGCGATCCCGAGCCCGCCGAGCCGCGCCGCCGGGTCGAGCGGGCGCTCGCGGTCCGAAGACGACGCCCGGAGGAGCCGGGCGCCGAGCCCGGCGAGGCCGAGCAGGAGGGCCGCCGACCCGAGCACCGCCGGGTCGAGGAGGGTCGTCCGGAGCGCCACGTCGTGGTCCACCGTCTGCCCCACCGGCGCCACGGCGAGCCCCAGGTAGCGCACCAGCACCGTCGCCTGCGTGAGGAGGTAGTCCACGCGGGACATCCCGGTCTGGACCCGGGTGGCCTCGAGCCCGCCCGCCGCCGCGGCCCCCTCCCCTCCGGCGGTGGCGAGCAGCGTGGCGGGGATGAGGAGCATGGTCGCCGCGAAGGGCAGGAGCGGCAGGAGCCGGGCGCGCCACGGCCCCTCGAGGAGCACCGCCTCGACGAGGAGCAGCGCCACCGGCAGGGTGAAGGCGATCTCCTTCGAGCGCATGGCGAGGAGCGTCGCCACGAGCGCGCCGCCGTAGGCCCACCATCCGGGGAATCCGCGGGCGCCCCCGTCGCGGGCGAGCCGCCAGCGCAGGTAGAGGACCGTCGCCGCCAGGTAGAAGAAGGTCGCGAGCGACGCCAGCCGCTGCACGACGTAGGTCACGGCCTGCGTCTGCAGCGGGTGGGCGACGAAGAGGAGGGACGCGAGGAGCGCCACCGACCAGGCCTGGGGCGCGAGCGCCGACCTCCGGACGCGAGGCGCCCGGAAGGCGGCGAGCACGAGCGCGGCGAGGAGGAGCGCGTTCGCCACGTGGATGGCGACGTTCACGGCGCGGTGGAACGTGGGGTCGTTCCCGGCCACGGCCCGGTCGAGCGCGAAGGTCGCGAAGACCACCGCCCGGTTCGGCTGAGCGGCCCATCCCGGGCCCCCGGGCAGGTAGTCGAGGGGCCGGTCGAGCTTCCGGTTGCGGGAGACGTTGGGCGCGTCGTCGAACACGAACGCCCCCGGGAAGGCGCTCGAGTAGGCGAGCGCCCCCGCGAGCACGACGGCCACCGGCAGGAGGAATGGGGAGGGCCCCTTCACGACCCGTCGGTTGTACGCGACGGCGGAGCGGGGGTGAAGCGAAGAGCGGAGGGACCCGGGAGGGCGCTCCCGCCCTCCCCCGGGCGACCGGAGGAGGGCGGGGCGTCGCCGGGAGGCGCTACTTGAAGTACGGCGTCACCGCCACGTCGATCCGGGCGAGGAGGTCGGCGGTGAGCGGGTCGGGCGGCGAGCCGGCGGGAACGGCCGCCAGGATGTCCGCGTGGGCGCCGAGCAGCTCCACGTAGGCCGACGTGGTCTGCACCTTCTTCAGGACGTCGACGGCGGTGCGCCGGTTCGAGAAGCTGGTCACGCCGTTCAGGTTCCGGAGCCAGCCGCCCTCCTCCGCCAGGAAGAGCGCGTTCAGCCCGGGATCGGTCGCCACCGGCGGGTCGTTCACGATGGAGTTTCCGCCCGAGGTGCGCGAGGAGGCCGGGTCGAGGAAGAGGCGCCGGTTCACGTACCCGGAGAAGGCGTTCACCCGGCTGCCGATCACGAAGGACGGCGGCGGCTCCGTCCCGGTCACGTAGGCGGTGGCGTACTGGAAGCCGAGCTGGCGCACCGCGCTCGAGCTCCCGGCGCGCGCGTACGCGAGGACGCTGTTCGTGACGAAGTTGCCGGGGATGAACGGGAAGCTGGGGTCGGTGAGGTAGGTGCCGACGATGTCGAGGTAGATCGGTCCGAAGAAGTCGTTCAGCGGGTCGGCGCCGACGTCGAAGCGGGTGCAGTCGGGATCGACCTCGGTGTCCTCGTCGGTGCAGAAGGGCTCGACGGGTGCGGCGGCGCTCATCCCGTAGAGCAGGCGGATGGCGGCCACGTCGTACGACTGCGGCGTGAAGACGTTCACCTGGTCGTAGTCGTCGATGTACTCCATGATCGAGGACGAGGGCGGGACGAGCGAGCCCTTGAAGTTGTGGCGGAGCCCGAGCGTGTGGCCGATCTCGTGGAGCACGACGCCCGCCAGGTAGTCCTCCACCATCTGGACGCCGGTCCGGCCGTTCACGGTCGGTGCGTTGGCGACCCGGATCTTCGAGGAGACGGTGGCGAGATCCTCGCCGAGCAGCGGGGAGATGGGGAACTCGCAGAGGGTCTCGGGGGTCATGCCGTTCCAGCCCAGCCGGTACTTCGC
>DAOMFN010000270.1:0-1504 GCA_035429785.1 Anaeromyxobacteraceae bacterium | reverse complement strand
CACGGCCTCGAGGACCTTGAACCCGAAGGCGGCGTTCCAGTTCTCGATGCCGCGCTTCACCGCCCCGGCGACGTCGTAGCGCCCGTAGAAGGGATCGGCGGCGAGGACCTTCACGTACGGCGAGATGGTCCAGCGGATGGGCTTCATCCCCGGGCGGACGTTCCACTTCACCGGCGTCTGGATCGAGCCGCCGGCGTTGGGGACGATGCGGGGGAAGGAGCGGAAGAAGTGCTCCTTCTCGGGGAGCGGGCCCGGCGTGAACCCCGGACCCTCCCGGTACTCGCGCAGCGCGATGCCGAGCGTGCCGGAGATGCGGTTCAGGTTGTACTCGTTGCCCGAGGTGTCGTGCACGGGTGCCGTGGCCTCCCCGGTGAACACCTGCTGGAAGGCCACGCCGTCCTGGAGCTTCCGGAAGTTCTGGAGGTACGAGAGGCCGACCCGGAACTGGGGCGGCTGGTAGAACCAGTCGGCGAACAGGCTGAACCGGTTCAGGCCCGCCGCCGGGTCGATGAGGACGTACCTGTCCTTGTCCTGGTCCTTGTTGAACTTCGAGCTGTCGGTGACGAGCGGCCAGGCCTCGAGGACCAGCGTCGGATCGAAGACGTCGCTCGTGGCGTTGATGTCGGAGGCGTCGAAGAGGAAGAGCTTGTCGTTCTGGATCCGGAACGAGACCACCCGCGTGCCGACCGAGGAGGCGGCCCCTCCCAGGACGCCGTCGGGGAAGACCTGCTCGGCGTAGGCCGAGAGGAAGTAGCGGCGGGAGAGCTCGGTCTTGCGGATGGCGAGGTAGAAGCTCTCGCCGGCGCTGAGCCGGCTCGAGGCCAGGCCCTGGAGCTGTCCGCTGCGGAGCTGGCGCAGCGCGAAGGAGGAGAGGTCCTTCGGAACGGCCACGAATGCGGATCCGTCGAGGACCCCGGGACCCGCGGCGTCCGGAGCCGGCGCGGCCCCCCCGCAGGCGGTGACGACGAGAAGCGACCCCGCGGCGAGCACCCACGCCGCGCGCCTTCTTGCTGCCTCGATCATGTGTTCGTCCTCCGGTGGTGGTCGAAAGTGGACCGCCTAATCGGGGCGCACCCGGAAGGCGCAACCCATTGGGGTCGCATCCCTGGGTCAGGACGAAGACAAGTGCTCGTTCAGGCTACGAAACGCGCCGCAGCGCGTCATCGATGAGCCCCTGCCAGGGAGCCCACGCGCGGGCCGCGTCGGGGAGGTCCCACCCGGCAACGCACTCTCCGTTCGCCCAGGGCTCGAGCTCCCGGCACATCCGGGGACGGCCGTCGAAGGGCAGCCGGCAGCCCCCGGCGCCGAGGAACACGCAGGGTGAACCCTCCGCCCCGGCCGCGGCGGCGCCGGTGCCGCGCTCGGCCAGCGTGGCGGGCCGGAGGTAGCGGACGGGGCGCCAGCGGTCGGCGTCCGGCGGGGGCACGCCCCCTTCCCAGGCCATCCCCGCGTGGCGGGCGATCACCCAGTCACCGGACGCGAGCGCGGCGGCGACCGCGCCGGC
>DAOMFN010000269.1:0-3923 GCA_035429785.1 Anaeromyxobacteraceae bacterium | reverse complement strand
CAGCCCTGCTTGAGGCGCAATGCCTGGAGCCGGTCGCCGAGGCTGGTGGGCGTGCCCTCGCCCGCACCGAGCTCCCTCACCGGTCGTACCCCCAGTCGTTGGGCGATCCTATGGCACAGCCCCGACGACGCCCTGAGAAAGCGGCCGCTACGTTCGGGGAATGACCGACCACGACCGGCGGCTCCGCGCCCGCCACGGCCCGCCCGAGGGGCTGGCCGAGGCGCCCCTGGGCGCGGGCTTCTGCGCCATCGCCATGGGCAAGCTCGGCGCGCGCGAGCTCAACTTCTCGTCCGACGTCGACCTCGTCTACGTCTACCGGACGGACGGGACCACCACCGGGCCGGAGCCGGTCACCCACTTCGCCTACTACGCCCGGCTCGCCGAGCTCGTCACCGAGAGCCTGTCGCGGGTCACCGAGGACGGGATGGTGTTCCGGGTGGACCTGAACCTGCGGCCCGACGGGCGCAGCGGGCCCATCGTGAACAGCCTGCGGGCCGCCGAGCTCTACTACCAGTCGTTCGGCCGCTCCTGGGAGCGCAACGCCCTCGTGAAGGCCCGCCCCGGGGCTGGCGACCTGTCGGTGGGCGAGGAGCTGCTCGCCCAGCTCGAGCCCTTCGTCTGGCGCCGCTCCCTCGACCTCGGGATCATCGAGGAGATCCAGGCGATGAAGGCCCGCATCGACGCGCGCGCCGGCGCCGAGGGTCGGGACGACCTGAAGCTGGGCCGCGGCGGCATCCGCGAGGCCGAGTTCTTCGTCTCGGCGCTCCAGCTCCTCCACGGGGGCAAGCTGCGCGACCCGGGCATCCGCGAGCGCCCGGTCCTGCGCGCCCTCGACCGGCTCCTCTTCGCCGGGATCGTCCAGGCCCGCGACCGCGACGCCCTGTCCGACGCCTACCTCTTCCTGCGCCGCGCCGAGCACCGGGTGCAGATGGTGGACGGCCGGCAGACGCACCGGCTGCCTCCCCCGGAGGATCGACTCCTGCTCGCCCGCTCCATGGGGTACGCGGAGGTGGAGCGGTTCGAGGCGGCGCTCGCGGGACACCGGGACCGGGTGGCCCAGCTGTTCTCGGGGCTCCTCGGCACCCCGGCCGGGCTCGCCCCCCTCGACCCCGAGCTGGCGCTGCTCGCCGACCAGCAGGTGGAGCCGGAGCGGCGCCGCGAGATCGCGCTGCGGCGCGGCCTCTCGAACCCCGACCAGGCGCTGGCCTCCCTCGACGCCCTGGCCCGGCGCCCCACGCCCTTCTCCCGGATGGGCGATCCGGCCGCGGCGGTGGCCCTCCTCGCCGAGGTGGTGGCCACGCCCGACCCCGACCAGGCGCTGGCCCACCTGTCCGAGTTCGCCGCCGCCCTGAAGTCGCCGGAGCCCTACTTCCGCCTCCTCCGCGACGCGCCGCGGGTGGCCCGGCAGCTCGTCTCCCTCTTCGGGACCTCCGACTTCCTCTCCAAGCGCTTCCTCCGCCACCCCGAGCTCGTGGACCAGCTCCTCCGGGACGACCAGGTCGTCCTCGCCAAGGAGGCGGCGGCCTTCCGCGACGAGATCGCCGCCCGGCTCGCGATGGTGCCCCCGGAGACCCCGGTGGACGAGGCCATGGAGCGCAAGCTCGGCGAGCTCCGCCGGTACAAGAACGAGGAGGTGCTGCGCATCGCCATGCACGACATCGCCGGGAGCATCCGGCTGTCGAGCGTGGCCGAGCAGCTCTCCGACCTCGCCGAGGCGCTGCTCGCGGCGGCGCTCTCGCTCGCCGAGGAGGAGGCGCGGGCCAAGGGGCGGATGCCGCCCGGGCGCCTCACCGTGCTCGCGCTCGGCAAGCTGGGCGGGCGCGAGCTCGGCTACCACTCCGACCTCGACCTCATCTTCCTCTACCCGGCCACCGAGCCCGGCGCGCCGGACCTGCCCGGGCAGGCCCCCGCGCACATCCTCTACGCGCGGCTCGCCGAGCGCTTCCTCTCCTTCCTCCAGATGCCGCTCCGCGAGGGGTACCTCTACAAGATCGACACCCGGCTGCGCCCCAGCGGGAACCAGGGCGCGCTCGTCACGAGCGACCAGGGGTTCGCCCGCTACCACCGCGGGAGCCCCGACTCCCCCCAGGCCCGCAGCCAGCTCTGGGAGCGGCAGGCGCTGCTCCGGGCCCGCTACGCCGCCGGCGACGAGGCGCTCCACGACCGCATCCGCCGCGACGTCCTCGACCCGGTGCTCTTCGGCGACCCCGGCGACCGCGCCGCGCTCGCCGCCGAGGTCCGGCGCATGCGGGAGCGGATGGAGACCGAGATCGGCAAGGAGGCCACGAAGGGGAAGAACCCCAAGGTCGGCCGGGGCGGCATCGTCGACGTGGAGTTCGCCGTGCAGTACCTGCAGCTCGCCCACGGCCGGGACTTCCCGGCCATCCGCTCCCCGTCCACCCCGGTGGCGCTGCGCCGGCTGCGGGAGGCCGGCCTGCTCCGGGACGCCACCCACGAGGCGCTGGCGCGGGGCTACGAGTTCCACCGGCGGCTCGCCACCCGGATGCGCATCGTCCACGACTACGGCATCGACTACCTCCCGGCCCGCGGGCGCGAGCTCGCCCAGCTGGCCCGGCGGCTCGGCTACCACGGGGAGGACCCGGGGGACCGCCTCCTCGCCGAGTACGCCCAGGTGACGGGGGCGGTGCGCGCCGCCTTCGACGAGGTCCTGTCGGGATAGGGCGCCGGCCCCTTCCCTTCCCGGTCGCCCGCCGTTATGGATGGGAACGCCCCGGAGGCGCCCCATGGACATCCGCTACGCCCTGAAGCCCAGCGCACGCCGGCTGCGCAAGCCGTTCCGCCCCGAGGGCACGCTGCCCTTCGGCCAGCTGCGCACCGACCACATGTTCCTCATGGACTGGGAGGACGGCCAGTGGGTCGACCCGCGCATCGTCCCCTACGGGCCGCTCGCGCTCGCGCCGGGCGCGGTGGTGCTGCACTACGCCCAGGAGATCTTCGAGGGCGCGAAGGCCTTCCTCCACGAGGACGGCGAGATCCACGCCTTCCGCATCGACAAGAACGCCGCCCGGCTCAACCGGTCCGGCTCGGGCATCCTCATCCCGCCCATCCCGGAGGACGACCAGGTGCAGGCGATCCTGGCGCTCCTCGACGTCGACCGGCTCTGGGCGCCGCACCAGGAGGGGGCCTCGCTGTACATCCGGCCCTTCGTCTTCGGCACGCAGGATTCGCTGGGAGTGAAGCCCAGCTCCCGCTACACCTTCTGCGTCTTCCTCTCCCCCTCCGGCCCCTACTACCCGGCCGGCTTCCGCGAGCCGGTGAAGCTGCTCGTCACCCGCCGCTTCCACCGCGCGGCGCCGGGGGGCACGGGCGCCTTCAAGACCGGCGGAAACTACGCGGCGTCGCTCATGGCCGGCCACGTGGCCCACGAGCACGGGGCGAGCCAGGTCCTCTTCCTCGACGTGCACGACACGTACATCGAGGAGGCCGGCGCGATGAACCACTTCCACGTCACGCGCCGGGGCGAGCTCCTCATCCCCTCCTTCACGGACACCATCCTCCGGTCCATCACCTCCGAGTCGGTCATCGAGCTCGGCGAGCGCCACCTCGGCGTCGCCGTCCGCCAGGACCGCATCCCGGTGGAGGGGTTCCTCGACGACGTCCGGTCCGGGGCCGTCACCGAGGCGGGCGGTTTCGGGACCGCGGCGGTGGTCTCGGCGGTGGGCTCCTACGTCTTCGACGACGGCACCGAGCTCCGGGTCGGCGACGGCCAGATCGGGCCCCACACCCGCAAGGTCTACGAGGTCCTGACGGGCATCCAGCGGGGCAAGCGCCCGGCGCCGGAGGGCTGGCTCTTCCTCGCCCGTCGCATCGAGGGCGGCGCGGCCGCCCGGGCGAAGCCGGTCCGCCGCAAGCCTGCCGGGGGGAAGCCCGCCCGCAGGACCGCGGCCCCCCGCGGTGCGACC
>DAOMFN010000268.1:0-3926 GCA_035429785.1 Anaeromyxobacteraceae bacterium | reverse complement strand
GCCGCCCTGCGCGTGGCCCGGCCCGAGGACTGCCGCTCCGGCTGCGACCGCTGCGCCACCCGCTGCCCGGAGGAGGGAATCTCCTTCCCCGGGCGCCCGGCGCGCTGACCGCGCCGGGAAGGTCGCGGCCTGCGCCGCGCCCCGGCGGCTATGCCGCCGACGCCTCCAGGATGTGCCGGTTCTTCCGGAAGGCCACCCAGCCCCAGGCCAGGAACGCGAGCTCCACCACCGCGGTGATGACCATCCACATCACCACCGGCGAGTCGCCCATGCCGTAGGAGTGCATGCCGGTGGTGAGCACGAAGTTCACGCCCAGGTAGGTGAAGAGGATGGTCTGGAAGGCGGCGATGCTGATGGCCGCCACGCCGAACTGCCCGATCTGCTTGTCGACCTTGGCGTGGAGGATGGCCATGTAGCAGAGGAAGGCCACGAGCGACCAGACCTCCTTCGGATCCCAGCCCCAGTACCGGCCCCAGGACGACGCCGCCCACATCGACCCGGTGAGGATGCCGGCGATGAGCAGGATCGAGCCCACGAACATGTACCAGTAGAGGAGGTCGTAGAGCCTGTCGATCACGTCCACCTTGCGGGGCGCGAAGATCGTGAAGCCGATCTGCATGTGGGCGACGACCAGCCCCAGCGCGAGCACGGCGTAGCCCACCATGATGATGGGCACGTGGATGGCGAGCCAGGGCGTCCCGGCCAGCACCGGCGCGATGGGGTGGATGAACCGGTCGATGGGGAGCAGGTCGGTGAGCGCCATGGTGAGGGCCGCCATCACCGCCGCGTTCAGCACCACCACCCGGTTGCGCATCACCGCGTAGGCGATGACCGCGAAGAAGCCGACGCCCCAGGCCAGGAAGAGCATCGACTCGTACATGTTGGCCGCCGGGATCCGGTCGCCGGCCACCCAGCGGAGCCAGATGCCCCAGGACATCATCGCGAACCCCGCGAGCAGGAGCCCGAACGCGGCGCCGTCGAGGAGCTTGCTCTTCCGGATCCCGGCCACGATGGACACGAGGAGCGAGGCCGCCAGGATGATCCAGGACCAGCGGACCGGGTTCAGCTCGTTGTAGCGGATCTCGGTCTCGAGGCGGTCGGGGGCGGGCCAGCCGGCCGGGCGCGGCCCGGCCATGAGCATGAGGAGCCCCTCGGCGGAGGGCACCGGTGCGGCGCTCCACTTCGCCTTGGGGTTGCCCGGGACGGGGACGGGGCGGACGGCCTCCCGGTTCAGGATCGACTGCATGCGGAGGAGGCGCTGCTCGAGCTTCTCGGCGTCCTGCACCACGCCCTGGCGGGGGATGCCCTGCTGCTCCTTCTGGCGCGCCTCGTCCATGAGCTGCAGGACCCGCTGCGACTGGACGACCCGCGCGAAGGCGACGTGGGTGGTCCCGGCCGGGAGGCCGGCGGCGTTGGCGAGCGCGTCGCTGCCGATCTTCACGACGGGTGCGTTGGCGGCGGCCTGCGGGTCGGACAGCCAGCCGACGACGGTGACGACCGGGTCCTCCCCCTTCCAGGAGTAGGAGCCGGTGACGTTCCACACCGCCTCCCGGGCGAGCGTGTCGAGCGGCATGACGCGGCCGTCGTGCTGCACCGGGAGCCGCTTCAGGGTCTCGGCCGGCGTGGCGGCCCGGACCTGGGCGGCGGCGAGCGAGAGGAGGAGCGCGGCCGCGACCTTCGCCGCGCCCGATCCCCGCGACTCGAGCGCGTTGCGCTCCTTCACCTGCCCGATGCGGGTGAAGAGGACGACGATCATCCCCAGCACGAGCAGGATGTACCCCGCGAAGACGATGTTCTGCCCCGGGTCCTTGGAAACGGAGAGCACGGTGGCCTCGCGCCGGCCCTCCTGCTGGTAGCTCGACTGGAAGAGCGCGTAGCCCCGGTGGTGCAGCTCGTTGTTCATCCAGATCTTCGCGTCGTAGATCTGGTTCGTGTCGAGGTCGGTGATCTGCACGATGGACATGAAGCCCGCCGGGCGCATCGTGCCCGGGTAGGTGTCGAGCACGAAGTCCCGCAGCGTCACCGCGAAGGGCAGGTCGTGCTGGGCCTTCACCTGGCCGTTCACCACCTCGGCGATCCGGTTGCCGCTCTCCCCCTCCCACAGGAAGAGCTGCCCCTCGATCTTGAAGAAGTAGGTCACGACCGAGCCCGCGAAGATGAGGAGCAGCGAGCCGTGGAGCAGGAGGAAGCCGATGCGCTTCTTCCCCCAGGGGAAGAGGTCGGCGATGGAGAGCGCGACGTTGATCGCGAAGAGTCCCTGCAGCGCGAGGAACCACCAGGAGTAGTAGACGAGCGCGCCGGCCGCGGCGACGCCGGATCGGGACTCGATGATGGTGCCCACCGAGAGTCCGATGAGCAGCAGCACGAGCAGGATGACGGCGAGCTTCAGCGACGCGAGGAACGTGAGGAACTTCTTCATCGGTGACCGTCCTGGTGGGCGGAGTCGAGGCGGGTTGTCGGGCCCCTTCCGGGGCGCTGGGGGCGGCGGATTCTGCCACCCACAACCGCCCCGGTCGAGGGGTTAGTCCCGCGGGCCGACCCAGTGTGCCGGAATCTCAGGGGGAAAGTCGACCGATGTGGACCACTTTGAGCACGCGGGCGCCCCCGGGCCGGGACACCTCGACCTCGTCGCCGAGCGTGGCCCCGATCAGCGCGCGCCCGACGGGGGAGTGGGCGCTGACGCGGTCGCGGCGGGGATCCGCCTCGTCCGGACCCACGATTCGCCAGGTGTTCCGGGCTCCTGCGTCGTCCTCGACGGTGACCCAGCAGCCGAAGGCCACCGTCCCCTCCGGCGCCGACTCGGGACCGAGGACGGTGAGGATCGCGAGGGTGTCCTCCACCTGGCGCGCCCGGGGGTCACCCGCGGCCCGGAGCCGGGCCAGCGTCTCGACGAGCTCCGCCCGTCCTTCCGGGGTCACCCACCGGACCTCGCCCGGAGCGAGCCGCGGCGCCGGACGCACCGGCGGCGGCTCGTCGGCCGGCTCCTCGCTCGTGAAGGCCTTCGACATCGCGGGCGCCGGTCACCGCGCCGCGGGATCGGCCTGCATGAGTCCGAGGACGTTCCCCTCGGTGTCGTGGCAGTAGGCGAGCCAGCCCACCGTGGGGATCGCCATCCTCGGAACGACCACCCTGCCGCCCGCCGCCGCGACCTTGCCGAGGAAGGCGTCGAGGTCGGGCACGTCCACCGTGCAGGGGAAGGCGTTCACCGGCTGTGCATCCGACGGCGGGGGGCCCCTGCGGGGCAGGAGCCCGCCGTCGATGCCCGGGCTCCCGGGCTCGCCGGTGCGGAGCAGCCAGTACTCCTGCTCCCCCCAGCGCGTTCCCTTCCAGCCGAACACGGCCTCGTAGAAGCGAAGCGCGCGCTGCGGGTCCTGCGCGTGGATCTCGAAGTGGACCGGACGGGGCATGGTCGACCTCCTGCCTCGCCCTTAGGCGTCCCGGACCGGCCGCGCAATGCGATCCCGGCCCCGGGACCGCGGCCGGTCAGCGGCGGAGGGCGCGGCGCCGGGGAGCCGCCGGGACCGGGTGCAGCCGGTGGTGCACGGGGCGCATCATCGCCCAGAAGAGGACCACGACCGCGACGGGGACCCAGGGCAACGCGAGCTCGAGAATCATGGCGCCCTCCTGTCTCCTTCGACCCGCCACGGCCTCCGCGGCGGACACCCTTTCTTCGGTGCATCGGGCGGACCATTCGCGGAGGCGGGCCAACCGCGCGGAACCACGGAGGCGACCCGGCCGGGACGACCCGGCCTCCTGCCCCGATTCGTCACGCTGGGGCGAATCGGGGCACCCGGGGTCGCCCGCGACACCCGCCCGAAGGAGCGGGGCGCTTCCCGCTTGCCGGCCGGCCCGCGGTGCGGCTCGATGGGACGGTGAGCGCTCCCCGCCGAACCTGGCCCGCGACCGCTGCCTCCCTGGCCGCGCTG
>DAOMFN010000267.1:2903-3984 GCA_035429785.1 Anaeromyxobacteraceae bacterium | reverse complement strand
CGACCGGGACGTCGACGGTGCCACCCGCGGGCACGAGGGCCGGGAGCGGAGCCGTCACGGTCAGCGTGTCGTTCCCGTCGGCGTCGACGCTGCGCCGCTCGCCGACGATCGTGAACGTGGTGGCCGGGGCCGTGACCGGGAGGACCGGGATGGCGTAGGTCTCGCCGGCCAGGTCCACCGCGCCTGCGACGGTCCGGACGATGAGCGGAACCGAGACCCCGCCGACGTCGAGCGGGAGGCGGGCCTGGATGGTGTCCACCTGCGGGGACCCCGCAGCCAGGGTGATCGACCCGGAGACGGACCCGGTGGCGGCGGCCACGGCGAACGTCTGGTCCTGGACGGCGACGGGGGTGATCTCGGTGATGGCGATGGCCCGGCTCGACTTCGCCTCGTAGGGCGTGAGGGGCGCGCCCGTCGCGTCGAGCACCACCGGCTGGCTCACGACGAAGTAGCTCGCGCCGCGGGGCAGGAGGTCGAGGAGGTAGTGGCCGGAGGCGTCCGTGGTGGCCGAGCGGGAGATGGAGGGCCCGCCGGCGGTCACGACCTGGGCGGTGACGACGACGCCCGGCAGGCCGGCCGCGGTCGAGGCGTCCCGGAGCGTGCCGGAGATGGAGCCCGTGACCATCCGGTCGTAGGCGCGCACCGTGGGGCGGAGCAGGTACTTGCCCGAGTTGCCGGCCTCGTGGACGAAGACCGAACGGTGGGCGTCGAAGTCGATGAAGACGTCGGAGGTCGTCCCGGCCTGCACGTCGAAGCTCACCGTCAGCTTCACCCCCGACTGCTGGCCCGACGGCACCTTGAGGTCGTGGACCGACCCGTCGAGGAGCTTCACCGTGTTCCGCGACCCGAGGACGAGCCGCATCTGGCCGTAGTGGCCGACCGGGAGGGTGGCGCCGTTCACGAGGGTCTCGGCGACGCCGCCGGTGAGCGCGAGCAGGTTCACCACCCGGTTCGGCGTTCCCAGCGTGATCCATCCCCCGTCGGAGGCGATCTGGACGGTCTGGACGTCGACGTTCACCTCCTGGTAGCCCGGCGACGGGGCGTCCACGAGGGAGACGTTCATGGTCCCGGTGGTGCCGGG
>DAOMFN010000267.1:0-2803 GCA_035429785.1 Anaeromyxobacteraceae bacterium | reverse complement strand
AGCCCGGCGACGGGGCGTCCACGAGGGAGACGTTCATGGTCCCGGTGGTGCCGGGATTGCCCGACGACCCGCAGGCGGCGAGCAGCGCGGCGAAAGAGGCGGCGAGAAGCGAACGGGCGTGCATGGAGTCCCCCTGGTTGAATCCTGTCCCGGGTCTAACACGCCGCGGCGCACCCGGTTGCGGGGGGAAATAAGCTCAGGAAAGACGGGGACTCAGCCGAGGCCGGCCGCCCGCATCCGCCTCCAGAGGGTGCTTCGGCTCACGCCCAGGGATCGTGCCGTCTCGACCCGGCTCCAGCGGTTCCGCTCGAGCGCCGCGACGAGCTCCGGGTCCGGAGCGCCGCCGAGGTCCTCGATGGCCTGGCGGGGGGCGAGCGGCCGGGCAGGGGGCCACGCCTGCTGCGCCGGCTCCGGACCCGTGCGGCCGCCCCCGACGACCTCCGGCGGCAGGTCCTCCGGATGGAGGGTCTGCCCCTGGCAGACCGTGGTGGCGAACTCCAGGGCGTTCTCCAACTCGCGCACGTTCCCGGGCCAGTCGTAGGAGAGGAGGATCCGGACCGCGTCCGGCGAGAGGCGCAGCGCGCGGCCGGTGCGGTCGCCGAGGCGCCGCAGGAGGAGTCGCGCCATGGGCTCGATGTCCTCGCGACGGCTCCGCAGCGGCGGAAGCTCCACGGGGACCACCCGGAGCCGGTAGTAGAGGTCCTCGCGGAAGCGGCCCTCGGCCACGAGCCGTCGCAGGTCGCGGTTCGTGGCGGCGATGATCCGCGCGTTGCTGCGCCGGGTCTGGCTGTCGCCCACGCGCTCGTAGGTGTGCTCCTGCAGCACGCGCAGGAGCTTCACCTGGAGGTGGAACGGGACGTCCCCCACCTCGTCGAGGAAGAGGGTGCCGTCGGAGGCGGACTCGAAGCGACCGGCGCGGTCGCGCACGGCGCCGGTGAAGGCCCCGCGCACGTGGCCGAAGAGCTCGCTCTCGAGCAGCTCGCCCGGGAGGGCCGCCGCGTTCACGGCCACGAACGGTCCGGACTTCCGGGGGGAGTGGGCGTGGATGATGCGCGCCATCACCTCCTTGCCGGTGCCGCTCTCGCCGGTGATGAGCACGGTCGACTCGCTCTGCTGCAGGACGTCGAGGAGCCGGAACACCCGGGTCATGGCCGGGGAGCGGGCGATGAGGCCGAATCCGGCGATGGGGCCGCTCGCCTCCTCGCTCGACTCGTCGGCCGGCCGCACCACGACGAGGTACCGGGCCGCCGGGTCGCAGACGCCGAGCGGGTCGTGCTGGAGCGGAGCGGCCGAGACCGACATGAGGCGGGAGGGGCCGTCGGGCACGGCCAGGACGGCCCGCCAGCCCTCGCGCTTCTCGCCGGCGAGGAGCGCCTGGCGCAGCGGCCCTTCCGGCCCGAACAGCTCGGCGCCGAGCAGGGAGGCGATCGGAGTCCCGGTGGCGCGGGCTGCGGCGTCGCGCCCGATGACCGAGGAGAGGAGCTGCGACGCGTAGCGGATCCGGAACTCCCCGTCGAGCGCCATGCAGATGCGCCCCAGGGAGCCGAAGGCGGCGTTCACCGCCGAGAAGGCGCGGGCTTGCTCGTCGCTTCCCACCTCGCACGCCGGGGGCGGGTTCGCAGTTTCGATCTCGGACACGTTTCACCTCTCTTGAAACATTTCGAGTCTCGACGTTGCAACGATTTGTGTCAAGCGTTTCATGGCTGCCTTGCAACCGTATGATTTCACGTCGGTGCGTCCTCGGCATGCCGGCCGCAATCGTCTCCTTGCGAGCAGCGAGCCGGAACCCGAACGAAACGGAACGTCCCGTGACCAGAAAATACGTCCTCCTCGCAGCCGGCTTCGGCGCCGCCGTCGTCGTCGCGGCGACCGTCGCGGTGGCGCTCCAGTCGCCTCCGCGCCCCCCGCCGCCGGCCCCCTCGTTCGAGAGGAAGCTGCGCCCGCACTTCGACCACGCGCCGGTCATCCCGGCGAAGTTCGAGAGCCCCCAGGCCGTGACCCGGTCCTGCCTCGGCTGCCACCCGGACGCGGCGAAGTTCATGAAGAGCTCGCACTGGCAGTGGCTGGGGGACGAGGTCACCGTCCCCGGGCACGAGGGCAAGACCCGCATCGGCAAGCGCAACCTGCTCAACAACTTCTGCCTGGTGAACCGGGGCAACGAGAAGACCTGCACGAAGTGCCACGCCGGGTACGGGTGGGCCGACGACTCCTTCGACTTCACGAAGGCGGAGAACGTCGACTGCCTGGTGTGCCACGAGCGGACCGGGAACTACGTGAAGGGCCCCTTCGGGATCCCCACCGCGACCACCGACCTCGCCGCCGCGGCCCGCTCGGTCGGGACGCCGCAGCGGGAGAACTGCCTCGGCTGCCACGCCTTCGGGGGCGGCGGACAGGGCGTGAAGCACGGCGACCTCGACTCGTCGCTGGCGCACCCCTTCGAGGAGGAGGACGTCCACATCGGGCGCCACGGGTTCCTCTGCGTGGACTGCCACCGCGCGCCGGACCACCAGATCCAGGGCAAGGCCTTCTCGGTCAGCGTGGAGCCCTCCCACGGCGTGGCCTGCAACGACTGTCACGCCGAGCACAAGCACCACGACGCGCGCGTGGACGCCCACGTCTCTGCGCTCGCCTGCCAGACCTGCCACATCCCGGAGTTCGCCGGGAAGCTCCCCACCAAGGCCTGGTGGGACTGGAGCAAGGCCGGCGACGCCTCGCGCAAGGAAGACAGCCACACCTACCTCAAGATCAAGGGCGAGTTCGCCTACGAGCAGGGCGCGGTGCCCGAGTACCGCTGGTTCAACGG
>DAOMFN010000266.1:0-3991 GCA_035429785.1 Anaeromyxobacteraceae bacterium | reverse complement strand
CGCCCCAGCGGCGGCGCGGCGTCGGCCCGCCCGCCGTACTTCAGCCGGTGGACGGCGTCGGCCACCGGCCCGCCGAACAGGGCCCCGGCCTGCAGCCCCGCCTCTCCCGCGGGGGCGGGCTCGATCGCCCCGTCGCAGACCGCGCAGAAGGGCGACGGCGGCAGCGGGTCCTCCCCGCAGGCGGGGCACCGGGGCGGGAAGAGGAGGTCGAGGAGCGCACCTCCGACCTCCCGGATCGCCGCGCGCACGCTACTTCACCAGGAGTCCGAGCCCCTTCATCTCCTTCGGCTGGGGGAGCCCGAGGACCTGGAGGGCGGTGGGGGCCACGTCGGCGAGCACCCCGTCCGGCCGGAGCTTCGCGCCGCGGAGGTCGGGGTCGGCGAGCAGGAAGGGCACCGGGCCGAGGGTGTGGGCGGTGTGGGGCTGGCCGGTCTCCGGGTCGACCATCATCTCGCAGTTGCCGTGGTCGGCGGTGATCATCATCGCCATGCCGGCCTCGCGGGCCGCGGCCCAGAGCCGCCCGACGCACTCGTCGACCACCTTCACCGCCTTCACGGCGGCGTCGAGGATGCCGGTGTGCCCCACCATGTCCGGGTTGGCGTAGTTGACGAGGATGAACCCGTAGCGGCGCGAGCGGATGGCCTCGACGACCTTGTCGGTGACCTCCCGCGCGCTCATCTCCGGCTTCTCGTCGTAGGTCTTCACGTCGCGCGGGCTCGGCACGAGGATGCGGTCCTCGCCCGGGAAGACCGTCTCGCGCCCGCCGTTGAAGAAGAAGGTGACGTGGGCGTACTTCTCGGTCTCGGCGCAGCGGAGCTGCTTCAGGCCCGCCTTCGCCACGATCTCCGGGAAGATCTCGGTGGGCTGGTCCGGCGAGAAGGCCACCGGGAGGCCGAAGGTCTCGTCGTACTGGGCCATGCAGGCGAAGGCCGAGAGGCGCGGCCGCGCCGAGACGTCGAATTCCTTGAAGCCGGGCTGGGTGAAGGCGCGGGTGATCTCGCGGGCCCGGTCGGCGCGGAAGTTGAAGAAGATCACGGCGTCGCCGTCGCGCACGCGCGCCACCGGCTCCCCGCCCCCGTTCACCACCACCGTGGGCTTCACGAACTCGTCGGTCTCGCCGCGCGCGTAGGCCTGCTCGACGGCGTTCACGCCGGAGGTGGCCTTGAATCCCACCGACTTCACCATGGCGTCGAAGGCCTCGTGCACGCGGTCCCAGCGCTTGTCCCGGTCCATGGCCCAGAACCGCCCCATGACCGTGGCGACCTTGCCGTAGCCCTTGTCCTTCATGCGCCCTTCCAGCGACCGGACGTAGCCGAGCCCGCTCTTCGGGGGCGTGTCGCGGCCGTCGAGGAAGGCGTGCACGTACGCCTTCGCGACGCCCTCCCGCCGCGCCAGCTCGAGGAGCGCGTGGAGGTGCTCCTCGTGGCTGTGGACGCCGCCGTCGGAGACGAGCCCCATGAGGTGGAGCGCACCACCTGCGGCGCGGGCCTTGCGAACGGTCTCGAGGAGCGCCGGGATCTGGAAGAAGGAGCCGTCCTCGATGGCCCGGTTGATGCGCACGAGGTCCTGGTAGACGATGCGCCCGGCCCCGAGGTTGGTGTGCCCGACCTCCGAGTTGCCCATCTGCCCCTCGGGCAGTCCGACCGAGAGACCGGAGGTCCGCAGGGCGGTCGCCGGGAACTCGTTCGCGATGGCGTCCATGTTCGGGGTGCCGGCGATGGCGATGGCGTTGTTCTCGCGCTCCAGGCGGATGCCCCAGCCGTCGAGGACCACGAGGAGGACGGGCTTCGGCTTGCGCAAGCGTGACCTCGCACGGCGCGCCGCGGCGCGCCCGAAAAGGGAGCGGGAAGCGTAGGCGAGCGCCTCCCCGTTCTCAAGGGAACTCGCGGGTGCCTTGCGAGGACCGGGCCAGCCGCCGCCCGCGGCCGGGCTTTCACTTGTGGTACGGCTCCCCGCGGAGGATGGTGAAGGCCCGGTAGAGCTGCTCCACGAGCACCAGCCGGGCCAGCCGGTGGGCGAGGGTGAGCCGCGACAGGCAGAGGGTCTCCTGGGCGCGGGCCCGCACCGCCTCGCCGTGCCCGTCGGAGCCCCCGACGACCAGGGTCACGTCGCGCGCCCCCTCCATCCACGACGCCACGCGCCGCGCGAAGGCCAGGCTGTCGTGCTCCTTCCCCCGCTCGTCGAGGAGCACCACCCGCTCCCCGTCCGGGATCCGGGCGAGGAGCGACTGCCCCTCCTCGTCCCGGGCGCGGGGCGTCCCCGCCGCCTTCCGCGCCTCCGGCACCTCCTCCACCGCGAAGCGGACGTAGCGGGTGACGCGCCGGGCGTACTCCTCCACCGCGGGAGCGTAGAGCCCGGAGCGGTCCTTGCCGACCGAGAGGAGACGGATGCGCACCGAAGGGACTCTACCGCGACGGTACCCTCCAGGGGGGGTATCCCGGCCGCCCCGGGCCGACTAATCGTTGGGGGCTGCCGAACGCCGACCGGGAGATCCCATGCGCCGAATCGCCGCCGTCGTCCTCCTCGCCGCCGCCGCGGGCTGCTCGTCGTCGAGCACGCCGGACTCGCTCACCGTGGCGAGCCGCAACCTCTACCTGGGCGGCGACATCTTCTCCATCGTCCAGGCCGGCAGCGCGCTCGAGGCCGCCATCGCCGTGAACACGGTGTGGACCTCGGTGAAGGCCACCAACTTCGCGGCCCGCGCCCCGCTCGTCGCCGCCGAGCTCGCCGCCCTGCAGCCGGACGTCATCGGGCTCCAGGAGGTCGCCATCTGGCGGACCGGACCGGACCGGGTGTGCAGGGGCGATCTCGAGGCCATCAACACGCCGGCCGCGGCCGACGTCCAGTACGACTACCTCGCGCTCCTCCAGGCGGCCCTCCAGGCGCAGGGGATGAGCTACGTCGTGGCCAGCGTGACCCAGTCGTTCGACGCCGAGCTGTGCTCGGTGGATCCCACCGGCGGCACGGCGCCGATCGACGTGCGCTACACCGACCGGGACGTGATCCTGGTCCGCTCCGACCTCGCGTACCGGAACACCGACGGCGGCACCTACGCGGCCATGGTCGAGTTCCCCATCCCCGGGACCGACCCACCCGTCTTCGTGCCCGACCGGCGCGCCTGGAACGTGGCCGAGGTCCAGAAGGGGGGGCAGTGGTACCGCGTGTTCGAGACCCACCTCGAGGTGCAGGAGATCCCCACGCCGCCCGGCATCCCGCCCTACATCTTCCAGCTCGCCCAGGCCGGTGAGCTCGTGGGCGGGCAGGTCGTCGTCCGGCAGGCGGTCGAGGTGCTCCCCACGGTGGTGGTCGGCGACTTCAACACCCAGGCCGAGCAGCCGGTCGCGAGCCCGCTGCGCACGACCTACAACTACCTCTCGGGCGTCATCCCCTTCCCCGACCTGGGCATCGATGAGCTCCTCCCGGTGACGAACACCTACTCGCCCCTCGACGACGCCTGGTCGGCCGTGAACGGCTCGGCCGCCGGCCTCACCTGGGGATTCGACGGCGACCTGCTCGCCGGGACGATGTCGCAGCGCATCGACTTCGCCCTCACCTGGCACGCGACGCCCGTCTCGATGGGGACCTTCGGGGCGACCGACCTCACCGCCACCACGCCGCCGCTCCACTCGTCCGACCACCTCGGCATCGTGGTGACCGTCCAGCCCTAGTCACCGTCAGTGGAGACGGCGCCGGCCGCCCTGCCGCTCCACCGCCGCGGCCAGCACCGCGTAGGGCTGCGCACCCACCACCCGCTCCCCGCCGACGTCGAAGGTGGGGATCCCGGTGACGCCCGCCTCCGCGGCGGCCCGACCCATCTCGGCCACCCGGTCGCGGAGCTCCGGCTCGCGGCTCCCGCGCACGGCGGCATCACCCTTGGCGTGCTCCTGGGTGCTCACGACCTCGCCGTCGACCGCCCGAACCAGCCACTCGCCGGGGCCGTCGGTGCGGTGGAGGTGCAGGCTGCCCGACGGCAGCGGCCGCTCCCCGCGAC
>DAOMFN010000265.1:0-4002 GCA_035429785.1 Anaeromyxobacteraceae bacterium | reverse complement strand
AGGCGCGCCTAACCACCGGCACAGAGCTCGCCTTCGGCACCTGGCGCGCCCTCTTCCGGGAGGAGGGCGCGAAGGCGCCGGACGCCACGGCCGTGCGCGGCCTCACCGGCGTCCGCGCCGTCCCGGTCCAGGCCCCGGCGCCGATGCGGCTCCGGGTGCGCGACCGGGGTCGCGAGCGGCTCGTCCCGCTGACCGACGCCGGGGTCACGGTGGGCAGCCTGCCGGGGAACGACGTCGTGCTCGACGACCCCTTCGTCTCCGGGCGCCACCTCCGCATCGACCGCCCGTCCGGGCGCTGGGAGGTCACCGACCTGGGCTCGACGAACGGCACCCTCCTCGGCGGCGTCCGGGTGTACCGGTGCGAGCTGCCGCCGGGCCTGCCGCTCACGGTGGGGGACAGCGAGCTCGTCCTCGAGCCGGGCGCGGCGCGGGAGGGGCGGCTCCCCGGCAGCTACGAGGGGATGTTCTCGGTCGACCCGGGGATGCGCCGGGTCTTCGACCTCGTCGACCGCATCGCGCCGGCCTCCGAGTCGGTGGTGATCCTGGGGGAGACCGGCACGGGCAAGGAGCTCGTCGCCCGCGCCCTCCACGCCCGCTCGCCGCGGCGCGAGGGGCCCTTCATCCCGGTGAACTGCGCCGCCATCCCGGAGACGCTCATGGAGAGCGAGCTCTTCGGCCACGAGAAGGGCGCCTTCTCCGGCGCGGAGCGGCAGCGCAAGGGAGCCTTCGAGGAGGCCGACGGCGGCACGCTCTTCCTCGACGAGATCGGCGAGATGCCCTTCGACCTCCAGGCGAAGCTGCTCCGGGCGCTCGAGAGCGGCGAGGTGAAGCGGGTGGGATCGTCCCGCCCGATCCAGGTGTCGGTCCGGGTGCTCTCCGCCACCCACCGGGACCTGTCGGCACAGGTCCGCGCCGGGCGGTTCCGGGAGGACCTCTTCTTCCGGCTCTGCGTGGTCCCGCTCCACGTCCCGCCGCTGCGGGCCCGCCAGGGCGACGTCCGGGCGCTCGCCCAGCGCTTCCTCGACGGCGCCGCGCCGCGTGGGCTGCAGCTCTCCTGGAGCGAGGAGGCGCTGCGCCGGCTCGAGACCTACGACTGGCCCGGCAACGTGCGGCAGCTGCGCAACGTCGTCCAGCGGGCCCTGCTCCTCCGCGGCGAGGGCAACGTGCTGCCCGCGTCCGCCATCACCTTCGAGGACCTCCGCCCCTCCTCCGGTCCGGGCGGGGACGACGCCACGCTCTACCTGCCCGGCCTCACCATGGAGGACGTGGAGCGGGAGGTGATCCGGCTCTCGCTGCGGCGCCACCGGGGCCGGCGCTCCGCGGTGGTGCGGGAGCTCGGCATCGCGAAGAGCACCGTGATGAAGCGCATCGGCCAGTGGAAGCTGCAGGACGAGGGGCGCGACGGAGGCGCTCCCTCCGAGGACGACGAGGACTAGACGGGCCGGCGCCTGCGCGGGGCGCCGTCAGTTCCAGAAGCGGTCGGCCCGGATCGGCCGGACCAGCTCCATCTCCTCGAGCGGCTCCGGCGGCAGCTCCACCGCCTCGGGACGGCCGCGTCCGAGGAGCTGCGCGATGGCCACGTCGAGCTGGGTCTTCGTGGCGAGCATCGGGCGAACCTGCTTGCCGCTGGCGAAGGCCACCTCGTCGAGCGCCCGGACGTCCTGGGGCTCGGCGGTGGCCACCACGAGCGGGCCGCGGCGCGTCTCCTGGAGCAGGGCGAGCGGCAGCACGCGCGTCACCTCGACGGTGCGGCCCGGCACGATGCGGAGGACGTCCGGGTCGATGGAGTAGATGGCGAGGTCGATGACCGGCAGGCCCAGCTGCTCGCCGAGGGCCCGGGTCACGTCCATCTCGCCCATCATCCCGAGGTGCACGAGCGCCGAGCCGAGCCGGCCGCCGCGCCGCCGCTGCCAGTCGAGCGCAGAGCGGAGCTGCTGCGCGTCGATGGCGCCGCCCTCCACGAGCATCTGTCCGATGGGAACCCGCTTCACTGCCGACGCCCTCGCCCGATCTCCCCCCGGAGCCGAAAAACTTCCTGACATCCGCACACTTGCGCATGCGATGTGGGGAGGGCAAGTACCTCGATCGGGTTACGGCCGGCCTACTTCTTGGCAGGGGCCTTCTTCTTGGAATTCTTGGACATTTCGGCGAGCCGCGCGCTCGCCTTCTTGGCCGCGGTGGTCTTCGGGTACCGCGTCACGACGTCCTGGAGGATGGCGCGGGCGTCGTCCTTGAGGTCGAGGGCCAGCATCGACTCCCCGGTGCGGAGCAGCGCGTCGGGGGCCTTGTCGGACCGGGGGAAGTCCTGCGCGACCTTTCCGTAGGCCAGCACGGCCTCGCGGTAGCGCTTCTCGCCGAAGGAGATCTCCCCCATGCGGAACCAGGCGTCGGCGGCGCGCGGGTCCGTGGGCCACTTCTTCACGTACTCGTCGTAGAGCTGCCGGGCGACCGCCTTCTCCCCGGCCGCCTCCTGGGCCTGCGCCAGCGCGAAGAACTCCCCCTTGTCGGAGGGGCGCCGGAGGGCCTCGGCCCGCTTCCTCCCCTCGTAGTCCTCGAGCGCGCCCGCGCCCTTCATCGCGGCGAAGCGCGCCTCGGTGTCGCCCTGGAGCGCGGCGAGGCGCTGCTCGAGGAGCTGGTACTCGTGCCGCTGCTCCTCGAGCTGCCCCTTCAGGCGGGTGATCTCCTCCTGCTGCCGGTCCTGGTTCGCGACGACGTCGGCGCCGGTGCGGTGGGCGCTCGCGTTGAGCTCGTCGAGCTTCTTGTCGACCCGGGCGATGCGGTCGCGGACCGCGGTCCGCTGCTCCTCGATCTGGCGCGCGTTGGCGCTGCTCTCCGCCTCCAGCCGCTGGATGCGGTCGTCCATCTGGCGCCCCTTCTCGGTGGGCACCCAGCAGGCGGAGACGGCGAGGAGCAGGAGGGCCGCGATCCGGCGCATCATCCGGGCCCGTCGGCTACTGCGCCACGACGTCGCTGCGGCGGTTCTTCTGCCAGCAGCTCTCGACCTGCTCGGTGCAGACCGGGCGCTCCTTGCCGAAGCTGACGGTCTTCACGGCCTTGGCCGGCACGCCCAGGTTCACGAGGAACTTCTTCGCGGCCTCGGCGCGGCGCTGGCCGAGCTGGAGGTTGTACTCCTGCGTGCCGCGGTCGTCGGTGTTCCCCTCGACGACGATCTTCGTGAAGCCCTTCTCCTTGATGCAGGTCGCGTTCTTCGCGAGGTCGGCCTGGGCCTCCTTCGAGAGCACCGCCTGGTCGAAGCCGAAGAACACGGGGAGGAGCTTGCCGCCGCCGACGGGGCAGGCCGCGGGCGTCGCGCTCACGCACTTCCCGGACTGGCAGGCCATGCCGGAGCCGCAGGAGGCGTCGTTCACGCACTCGGGGGCCGTGACCGGCGCGGCCACGGTCATGCACTTGCCGGCCTCGCAGGCCTTGCCCACCGGGCAGTCGTCGTTCCGCTCGCACTCGGGGCGGGGCATGCACTTCATCGCCCGGCAGACGAACCCGGCCTTGCAGTCGGTGTCGGCCCCGCACTCCTGGCAGCGCCCCTCGACGCAGACCTTCCCGTAGCCCTCCTGGGCCGAGCAGTCCTCCGAGGTCTTGCACTCCCCGTTCTTGGGCTTGGCCGGGCAGCCGGCGAGGAACAGGGCCAGGACCGGCACGGCGAGCAGCAGGGAGCGGGACATCTTCATGGTCGTTCTCCGTTTCGGGGGGCGTTCGGGAATCGGCTCTCGTGATGCCCCCGAATCCGATGGGTGTCAAACGAAAATCCCGGGAATGGCCGGTGGCATGGCGGGGTTGTCGAGGGTGCGGGCCACGGGCGCACCCGGCCTTCCCTCCCTCCCGGCCGGGTCGCCCGCGGGCCTGCGTTCCGTCGCCCCTGGCGCCCCCCCGGTCGCCGGGGCTATCGTGCGACCGCCCAGCCGTGGACACCCCCTCCCCGCCCGTCCATCCGCCGCCTCCCGCGGACGGCCCTCCGTCGGCCGGCGGTCCGCTCGCCCGCGCCCG
>DAOMFN010000264.1:0-4008 GCA_035429785.1 Anaeromyxobacteraceae bacterium | reverse complement strand
GCCTGCCGGCCGGGCAGATCTCGCGCGCGGGCCTCGACTGGCTGCTCGCCGAATGGCTGAAAGCCCGCGACACCGCGAAGGTCAAGCTGCCGGGCCCCGCGCCGGGGCGGGAAGGAGCGCGGAACTGGGCGCGCCGGCTCGCCCCGGCGCTGGCGGCCGGGCTCGCGGTGGTGACCGTGGGGCTGCTCGTCGAGCGGGTCCAGTTCCACGAGTCGGCCCGGCTGGAACGACTGGCCTCGGAGGCCGTGAGCGACCACCTGCGGCAGCTGGCGCGCGCGGAGCCGTTCGAGATCCGGAGCGGCGGGATGCACCAGGTGAAGCCCTGGTTCGAGGGCAAGCTCGACTTCGCGCCGGTGGTGCCGGTGCTCGACGGCTCGGACCTCCGCCTGGAAGGGGGCGCGGTCGGCTACTTCCTCGACCGCCGGGCGGCCGTGCTCCAGTACGCCCTGCGGCGCCACGTCGTGACGCTGCTGATCTTCCAGGCCGAGGGCATCCCCTGGCCGGCCTCCGGGAAGCGGGTCGGAGGCGTCGAGATGACGGAGGCCTCGGAGCGCGGCATCAACGTCTTCCTCTGGCGGGCGGGCGGGCTGGGCTACGCGCTGGTTGCCGACGTGAACGCGAAGGAGCTCTCCGGCTGGGCCGCCCGGCTGGCAGGGTCCGCGCCGCCGTAGCCCGCCGGACGAACGCCGGAACTCAGGTCGAGACGCGTTGCACGGCGGCATCCTGGAACCCGTGCACGAGGGCCCGGCAGGCCGCGTCCCAGCGTCGGCACGCCTCGAGTGCGCCCGGCACGTCGTCGGACAGGTCCGGACCGGCGACGAGGGCGGCGACCTCCCGACCCAGCTCCCGTGCCGAGGCGTCTTCCCTCCCGAGCAGGCGCGTCACCAGCTCCGCGGGCGGATACCAGTCCGAGGCCTTCCGGATGTCGCGGTGCACCTGGTCGAGGAGCACGTTGCGCGGCCCCTCCCACAGCTCGTTCACGGCCGAGTCCCGGAAGAGGCGGGGAATGGCCGTGAAGTCCTCCACCGCCCCGTTGCCGCCGAGGATGCCCATGGCCTCCTGGATGGTGCGGGTGGCGTCCTCGGCACCGACCACCTTCTGGAGCATGACCAGCGTCCGGGCCTCGTGGGCCCGCCGGCGCCCGGCGCCGTCCGCCACGGCGGGGGTGCCGCGGGCCGCGGAGGCCTCCCGGTGGAGGCGGTGCACCTCGAAGGCTCCCGCCGTGGCCCGCTGCACGGCCCGCTCCAGGTCCTCGAGCTGGGCCCGCACCATCGGGAAGCCGGCGATGGGGCGCCCGAAGGCCTCCCGGAACCCGGCCCAGGCGCGGGCCTCCCGCACCGCCCGCGTGGCGTAGGCCGCGGACGCGAGCCCGATGGTGAGCCGGGAGGTGGTGAGGACGATGCGGACGGCGTTGGCGAGGCCGCGCTCGACCGGGCCGAGCGCCCAGGCCGCCGCGCCGTCGAAGGTCACCTCGGCGGTGGGGAGCTCGCAGGTCCCCATCTTCGTCTTGAGCCGGTCGATGGTGAGCCGGTTGCGCTCGAGCCCCTCGCGGCCCGGGGCCCACAGCGGAAGGGCGAAGAGTCCGAGCGCGCCGGTCGCCTCGTCGCGGGCGGTCACCGCGGCGTGGTCGGCGTGGGCCACCGAGCAGAAGAACTTGGTGCCGTGGATGCGGTACCCGTCGCCGTCGCGCCGCGCCAGAACCCGGTTCGCGGGCACGTCGGAGCCGCCCTGGATCTCGGTGAGGAACTGGGCGCCGATGGCGTGGCGGCCGTCCCGCCCCTCCTTCAGGTGCTCCCGCATGGCGAGCGTCTCGGGCCGGTCGGCGAGCTCGTCGAGGGCCTCCACCAGCCCCTCGGTGCACACGAGCGGGCAGGCGACGCAGGCCTCCCCGTTCTCGTAGACCAGGAACTGCAGGACCGCCCGGGTGAGGCGGTCGGTGCGCGAGGAGAAGAGCCCCTCCGCGAACACCTCGCGCTCCAGCTCGAGCGCCTCGGCCGGGCGTACCACCCGGTCCACCCGGCGGTGGAAGGCGTCCCAGTGCGCCAGGCGGGGCCTCGACTCGGGAGCGGCGATGGCATCGGAGAGGACGCGCCACCGGCCCGACGCCTTCCGGGAAAGGGCCGCCGCCGCCGCCTCGACATGCGGGGCGTCCCGGCCGGCGTGGCGACGGACCACCTCCCGGAGGAAGGCGTCGTCGGCCCAGTAGTCGACGGCGTCGCGCCAGGCGAGGAAGCGGTCGAAGGCGTACGGGTTCGCGTCCGTGATCACGCATCGGAGCATAACCGCGGGGCGGGGGCGCACGGCAAGCAGCCCCGGCGCTTGTGCCCGGGGCGGCCGGCGTGTAGAACGCGGACCCCTTGATCCGCCTCGATTCCATCTCCATGCAGCACGGCAAGCAGATCCTCTTCGTGGAGGCGTCGGCCGTCGTGCATCGCGGGGAGAAGGTGGGGCTCGTCGGGCCCAACGGGGCCGGCAAGTCCACGCTCTTCCGGCTCGTCACGCGGGAGGAGGAGCCGGACGAGGGGCAGGTCTCCATCGACCGGGGCGTGACCATCGGCCACTTCTCCCAGGACGTCGGCGAGATGTCCGGGCGCAGCGCCGTGGCCGAGACGATGGACGGCGCCGGCCCGGTTTCCCAGGTGGCGGCCGAGCTGCACGAGCTGGAGCACGCGCTCGCCGACCCGGACCGGGCCGACGAGATGGAGGCGCTCGTCGAGCGCTTCGGCCACGTCCAGGCCCGCTTCGACGAGCTCGGCGGGTACGGGCTCGAGGCCCGGGCCCGGGAGATCCTGGCCGGCCTGGGCTTCTCGCCGGAGACGATGGACGGCGACGTCGGCGCGCTCTCGGGCGGCTGGAAGATGCGGGTGGCGCTGGCGCGGATCCTCCTGCAGGCCCCCGACGCGCTGCTCCTCGACGAGCCCTCCAACCACCTCGACATCGAGTCCATCATCTGGCTCGAGCAGTTCCTGCGCGCCTACCCGGGCGCCATCCTCATGACCTCCCACGACAAGGAGTTCATGAACCGGGTGGTGGACAAGATCGTCGAGATCGACGCCGGCGAGCTCACCACCTACTCGGGCGACTACGACTTCTACGAGCGCGAGCGGGCCATCGCCGACCAGCACCAGCAGGCCGCCTTCGACCGGCAGCAGGCCATGCTGAAGAAGGAGCTGGCCTTCATCGAGCGGTTCAAGGCCCGGGCCTCCCACGCTGCTCAGGTGCAGTCGCGCGTGAAGAAGCTCGACAAGATCGAGAAGGTCGAGCCCCCCAAGGTCCGCAAGCAGGTGGACTTCGAGTTCTGGGCGCCTCCCCGGTCGGGCGAGGACGTGGCGAAGCTCGTGGGCGTCCGGAAGGGCTACGGGAACCGCCGGGTCCACGACGGGCTCGACTTCCTCGTCCGGCGCGGCGAGCGCTGGGCCGTCATGGGGGCGAACGGCTCGGGCAAGACCACCCTCCTCAAGATGATCGCCGGGGAGACCGCGCCCGACGCGGGCACCGTCACCGTGGGCGCCAGCGTGAAGATGGCCTACTTCGCCCAGCACGCCATGGAGCTGCTGGACCCGGCAGACACGGTCTGGGACTCGCTGCAGGAGGCCTTCCCGCGGGCCTCGGTGGGCTCGCTTCGGACGCTCGCCGGCTGCTTCGGGTTCTCCGGGGACGAGATCGAGAAGTCGTGCCGCGTGCTGTCGGGCGGGGAGAAGGCGAGGCTGGTGCTGGCCCGGATGCTCTACGACCCTCCCAACTTCCTCGTCCTCGACGAGCCCACGAACCACCTCGACGTGGGCACGAAGGAGATGCTGGTGCGGGCGCTGGCCGGGTACGAGGGCACGATGATCTTCGTGTCCCACGACCGGCGCTTCCTCTCCGCGCTCTCCAACCGGGTGCTCGAGCTCGGGCCGGACGGCCCGGTCACCTACGGCGGCGGGTACTCCGAGTACGTGGCCGGGACCGGGCGCGAGGCCCCGGGCCTCCGGCCGCTCACCCGGCGGTAGCTGGAGCCGCGGCAGG
>DAOMFN010000263.1:0-4013 GCA_035429785.1 Anaeromyxobacteraceae bacterium | reverse complement strand
CCCGCCGCCTACCGGGAGCCTTTCGGCCTCGGCGAGCTCACCCTCGAGCTCTTCGCCGCCGGGCACGTGCTCGGCTCGGCCCAGATCCGGGTCACGCTCCCGGGCGGCCTCACGGTGGGCTACACCGGCGACCTCTGCACCGAGCCCACGCGCACCGCCGAGCCGGCCGAGGTCATGCCCTGCGACGTGCTCCTCATGGAGTCGACCTTCGGGCTGCCGCGCTACGTCTTCCCGCCCAAGGAGGAGGTCCTCGCGGCGGTGCGCCGCTTCGTCGACGACGCCCTCTCCGACGGCGCCACGCCGGTGCTCCTCGGCTACTCGCTCGGCAAGGCCCAGGAGGTCCTGAAGCACTTCGGCGAGCTCGGCTACCCGTGCCGGGCCCATCCGGTGGTCCACGCCGTGAACCAGGTCTACGAGGAGCAGGGGATGGCGCTCCCCAACGTGCGCGTCCTGGGACCCGAGGGGCCCTCGCCCGGGGAGGTCGTCGTGGCCCCCCCGCAGCAGCGCGGCGCGGTCGTGGCCCGCATCCGGAAGAAGCGCACCGCGGTCCTCACCGGCTGGGCCATCGACGGCGCCCGCTGGTTCCGGGGAGTCGACGCCTCCTTCCCCCTCTCCGACCACGCCGACTTCCCGTCGCTCCTCCGCTACGCGCGGGCCACCGGGGCCGGGCGCGTCTTCACCCTGCACGGCCACGCAGCGGAGCTGGCCCGGTCGCTCCGGTCCGAGGGCATCCGGGCCGACCCGCTCGAGGAGTCTCCCCAGCTCGAGCTGTGGTAGCCGCCCCGGGCTCGCCAGGGCCCCCGCGCCGGGGTAAGAACGGGCGGTGATCGAGCTCACGGTCAGCCCCGACGCCGCCGGCCAGCGGCTCGACAAGTACGTGCGCCGGGCCCTGCGCGACGTCCCCCTCTCCCACGTCTACAAGATGTTCCGGACCCGCAAGGTCCGGGTGAACGGGCAGCGCGGGAAGCCGGAGCAGCTGCTCGCCGCCGGCGACCGCATCGCCATCCGGGGGGACGAGGAGCGGCTGCTCGCGCCGGCGACGGAGCCCCGGCCCCGGGCGCCCCGCACGACCTTCCGCGTGCTCCACGAGGACGAGCACCTGCTCGTGGTGGACAAGCCGGCGGGGCTCGCCGCCCACCCGGGCAGCGGGATCGAGGGGGCCACGCTGGTGGACGAGGTGCGCGCCCACCTGCACGTACCCGCCGACGTGCCCCCTGGCGAGTTCAAGCCCAGCCCGGCCCACCGGCTCGACCGGGACACGAGCGGGGTGGTGCTCGTCGCGAAGACCCGCAAGGCCATGGTGCGGCTCGGCGAGCTCTTCACCGATGGGGACGAGGTCCGGAAGACCTACCTCGCGCTCGCCAAGGGCAAGTTCTCGAAGGGGGCCGGGCTCATCGACCTGCCCCTCTCCGAGCACGAGCAGACCGCCCGCTCGAAGGACCGCCACGGCGTGAAGTTCCAGGAGGCGCTGACCCGCTGGCAGGTGGTCAGCGCGAACCGCGACGCCTCGCTCCTCCAGGTCCGCATCGAGACCGGGCGCACGCACCAGATCCGACGCCACCTCCAGGCGGCGGGGCACCCGGTCGCGGGAGACCGGCGCTACGGCGACTTCGCCTTCAACCGGGAGGCCCGTTCCCGCTGGGGGCTCCGCCGCATGTTCCTGCACGCCTGGCGGCTGCAGATCCCGCACCCGGTGGGCGGCGCGCCGCTCCGCCTCGAGGCGCCGCTGCCGGCGGAGCTCGTGGAGGTGCTGGGCCGGGCCAACCTGGAGGCGCCGGGCGGATGAGCGCGTCGCCGCGGGGCCCCGGGGAGGGAGAGGGCGCGGCGGGACCGCCGCCCCGGAGGCCGCTCTGGCGGACCGTGCTCCGCTGGTCGGCGTTCCTGCTCCTCCTCGCGGCGAACGCGGCCCTCGTCGCCGGCGTGGCGGGCTACGTCTGGCTCTCCCGCGACCTGCCGTCGGTGGAGACGCTCGCCGCCTACCGCCCGCCGGTGGTCACCGAGATCGTGAGCGGCGACGGCCAGGTCGTGGGCGAGCTCTTCGCCGAGCGGCGCCGGGTGGTGCCGTACGAGCGCATCCCCCGCCACGTGGTCCAGGCCTTCCTGGCCGCCGAGGACAAGAACTTCTTCCAGCACCACGGCGTGGACCTGCTCGGGACGCTGCGGGCCGGCGTGAACACCTACGTCCGGCGCAGGAAGGTGCAGGGGGGATCCACCATCACCCAGCAGACCGCCAAGGCGCTGCTCGTCTCGGCGGAGGGTTTCGAGGAGGGCACGCGGCGGAACCTCCGGCGCAAGGCGCGCGAGGCCATCCTGGCGGCGCGCCTCGAGCGGGCCTTCACGAAGGAGGAGCTGCTCTGGCTCTACCTGAACGGCGTGTACCTCGGCCACCACAGCTACGGCATCGAGTCGGCCGCGGAGAACTACTTCCGCAAGACCGTCTCGGAGCTCGACCTCGCCGAGGCCGCGCTGCTCGCCGGGCTGCCCCAGGCCCCGAGCCGCTACTCGCCGGTGCTGCACCCCGAGGCGGCGCGGGCCCGGCGCAGCTACGTGCTCCGGCGCATGCGCGAGGACGGGGTCATCGGCGAGGCCGAGCGGCGGGCCGCCGACGACTCCCCGGTCCGGGTCCACGCCATCGACGAACCGTTCCGGGAGGTGGCTCCCTTCTACGCCGAGACGGTCCGCCGCCGGGTGGTCGATCGGCTCGGCAACCCGCGGGTGCTCCACGACGGGCTCCGCGTCGAGGCGGCGATGGACCTCGACGAGCAGCGCGCCGCCCAGCGGGCCATGCTGGGAGGGCTCCTCGACGTGGACCGGCGCCAGGGATTCTGGGGGCCGGTGGCCCGGGTGGAAGGGGCCGAGCGGGAGGCCTTGCGGCGGCGGCTCGCCGCGGCCTGGCCCGCGGGCTCGCTCAGGCCCGGCGACTTCGCCGTGGGCATCGTTTCGGCGGTGAACGACGCCGCCGGGCTCGCGCGGGTCGAGGTCGGGGAGGAGACGGGCGTGCTCCCGGTGGCGGGTATGCGCTGGGCCCGTCCGCCGAATCCCCAGGTGCGCTGGGACTACGCCATGGTGCAGCGCCCGTCCGCGGCGCTGCGGGCCGGCGACGTGGTCGTCGTGCGCCGGGTCACCCGCGCCGAGCTGCAAGAGGCGGAGCGCGCCTGGCAGGCGGGCCGGCCGGCGGACGTCCCGGACGCGCCGCTGCTCCTCGCGCTGGAGCAGGAGCCGCGCCTCCAGGGGGCGCTCGTGGCGCTCGACCCGGGGAGCGGCTACGTCGTCGCGCTCGTGGGGGGCTACGACTTCGAGGCCTCGGAGTTCAACCGGGCCCTGCAGGCCTGCCGGCAGCCGGGAAGCGCCTTCAAGCCCATCCTCTACGCCGCCGCCATCGAGAAGCTCGGCTTCACGCCCTCCACGCTGCTCACCGACGCCCCGGTGGTCTTCCGCGACTCCGAGCGCACCTGGAAGCCGCAGAACTTCGGCGAGGACTTCAAGGGCGAGGTGCCGCTCCGGAGCGCGGTGATCCACTCGATGAACATCCCCGCGGTGAAGACCGCCGAGCTGCTGGCCCGCAGGATGGGGCCGGGGTTCCTGGGCGAGTGGGCGGCCTCCCTCGGCCTCTCCACGCCGGTGAAGGCGGAGCTGGGCAGCGCGCTCGGCAGCTCCTGCGCCACCCTCTTCGACCTCGTGGGGGTCTACGGACTGCTCGACCGGCAGGGAGAGAAGCGGCCGAGCGTGGTCGTGAAGCGCGTGCTCGACCGGGACGGCGCCCTGCTGGAGGACCGCGTCGCCCCGGGAGACCCCTGGGTGCCGCTCGCGGAGCGGCTCGCGGCGGCCCACGCCGAGGTGCGGGAGGAGCGCCCCCGGGTCGTCGAGCGGCGGGCTGCCTACGTGCTCCAGCACCTCATGCAGGAGGTGGCGACGGTGGGCACCGGCGCCCAGGCGGCGAAGCTGGGGAAGCCCGTGGCCGGGAAGACCGGGACGACGAACGACTCCTTCGACACCTGGTTCCTGGGCTACAC
>DAOMFN010000262.1:2388-4014 GCA_035429785.1 Anaeromyxobacteraceae bacterium | reverse complement strand
CTCTACGGCGCGCGCGGGCTCGTGGACGTGGTCACCGTCGACGCGGTGCTCGGGGGACCGGGCCGCGCCGGGGCCGTCGCGTCCGGGCCGGACCCGGATTAGGCTTCCCCCCCATGCGAACTCACCTGACCTGGATGGCGCTCGCCGTGCTCACCCTGTCCGCGGCCCCGGGGGGCGCCGCCCTCGCCTGGGACCCCGAGGCGGAGAAGAAGGAGCAGCAGGCCATCGACGAGGCGCTCGCCGCCTTCCGGAAGTCGGAGCCGCGGCTCGAGGTCTACTTCAAGAACGCCTACGGCTGGGCCATCTTCCCCCGGGTGGACAAGGCGGGGTTCGTGGTCGGCGGCGCGTACGGCAAGGGCAAGGTCTACGTGGGCGGCAAGCCGGTGGGCAACGCCACCCTCACGCAGGGCAGCGTCGGCCTCCAGCTCGGCTGGCAGGCCTACAGCGAGCTCATCTTCTTCGGCGACAAGGCGGCCTTCGAGGCCTTCAAGAACGGCACCGCCAAGTTCGCGGCCAGCGCCACGGCCTACGCCATCAAGGACGGGGCGGCCACCACGGCCAACTACTCGGACGGCGTCGCGGTCTTCGTGCGGGGAACGGCGGGGCTCATGGCCGATGCCTCGCTCGGCGGCCAGGGCTTCACCTACGAGCCGCTCTGACGGCGCACCCTGCCGGGTGCTCCCCTCGTGAAGAAGTGCGAAGCGACGTGACGGTCCGGATCCCATCCGCGCCCGGAGCGGCTATGCTCCTCCCCGGACCTCCGCACGCGCATCCGAGGGATTCCACCTGGCCCGCTTCCACGCACCCGCCATCCCCCACACCGTCGGCCAGAAGCTGGTCGATGCGGGGCTGCTGGCGCGCGAGGCGGTGGGCGCGAACGCCGACGTGATCCTGGTGGGCGGGGCCTTCCGCTACCTCCCGGCCTTCTGGATCCAGGCCGGCGCGATCACCGCCGACGAGGCCGGTCGCGGGTTCGTCCTCGGGGCGCGAACGCCGGACCTGCAGTCCGCGATCCGCGACCGGTGCGCCGAGTTCTGGAAGTGGGCGGGCGCGCCGGAGGGCTGGGCGCGCGTCGAGGCCAGCGCGGCGCTGGAGGCCCTCCTCGCGCACGGGCCCAGCGCGACCTGGGCCGACGCCACGGTCCAGGGCCGCGCCGGCAAGAGCGTCGAGAGCTAGTCCTTCCCGCCGGTCCGGCGCGCCAGCACCAGCCGCTCCACGAGCAGCTGCATCTCCCCGCCCAGGATGCGGAGGATCTGCGCATCGGTGTGGCGCCCCTTGAAGTGCGGGCTCTCCCCGATGGCCTCCCAGCCGGCGGGCATCCGCGCGCCGGCATCCACGAACAGGGCCGCGAGCGAGCCCGGTGGGAGGTCGGGCGGCGCGCAGCCCACCGGGCCCCGGGGACAGGGATACCCCTTCACGAGCGCCCCGGGGACGAGGAACCGGTAGCGCTCCTGGGCCTGGTCGAACCGGTCGGGAAACCAGACCGGCTTCCCCCGCACCGCGGCCACGGCCGCCTCCGGGAAGGGCGCGGCGAACGGCTTCACCACGGCGCTTCCCACCGGGAGCGCGAGGAGCACGAGGTAGGGCAGGGCCGCACGGCCGAGCCGGAGGTCCCGCAGGCTCGCC